>NZ_JAGQTN010000110.1 GCF_020438995.1 Gordonia sp. (in: high G+C Gram-positive bacteria) | reverse complement strand
GCGCAGGTGATGAAGGACAACGGTGGTGCCGACGTCATCCTCGACATCATGGGCGCCAAGTACCTGCCCGGCAACATCGCCGCGCTACGCACCGGGGGCCGGCTGGTCACCATCGGGCTGCAGGGCGGGGTGAAGGGCGAACTGAACATGGGGGTGCTGCTGGCGAAACGGCTGTCGGTGTTCGGGACGACGCTGCGGTCGCGGCCCGTCGACGGGGCCGGCGGGAAGGGTGAGGTCGCCGCCAAGACCCTGGAGGTCACCTGGCCGCTGATCGAGACCGGACGGGTGGTTCCGATCGTCGACTCGGTATTCGATTTCGACGATGCCGCGGCGGCACATGCGCGGCTCGACAGTGGGGATGCTGTGGGGAAGGTGTTGTTGCGTTTCGGTGCGTGAGAGTTTCGGGGTGGTCCGGTGAGGGTGGTATCTCACCGGACCCTTCGAGACCCTCGCTCCTTCGTCGCTTCGGCCTCAGGGATCAAGTGGCGTGCCCCCGCCCAGCACCGGCTCGGCCTCAGGGATCAAGTAGCGTGCCCCAGCCCAGTACCGGCTCGGCCTCGGGGATCACGATGCGTTGTCTGGCTGCGCAGGTGGCTCGCCGGCTGCCGGGCGACGACGGCCACGAATCGGGACCAGTTCGGCGATCTCACGACCGTAGCGGGTGACGGTGAACGACTCCCCACGTTCGACGGCATCCATGATCTCGCGCGACCGCATGCGCAGGTCACGCTGGTTGATTTCACCTCGAGTCGAACTACCCCCGAGAGCAGCGCCGAGTGCTACCCAGTGACGGCAATGTGAAGTGTCAGCCGAGGGAGGCGAGGGTGCGGGCCAGGTGATCTACTTCGACGGGGGTGGAGTAGGGGCCCAAGCCGATGGTGACGGCACCGCCGAAATCGTTGACGCCCATCACGTCGAGGGCGCGGCTGGGGACACCGGCGAGGGCACGGACTCCGTTGTCGGCGAGGCGCTGGACCACCTTGTCGGAGCTGACGCCGGAGAAGGTGAAGCTGAGCAACGGGACCCGGTTGGCCGATTCACCGATGACGTGTACCTGGCTCAGGTTTTCCAGCGTGGACCGCAGGTACACCATGAGACGGCCGAGGTATTCGGCCTGACCGCTGATCGCGGTGGTCAGCCGGTGCCGACGTTCACCGCCGGAATCCTCGTCGAGGCCGGCCAGGTAGTCGACAGACGCAACGGTACCGGCGAGGAGGGCGCCGCTGACCCGTTCGGGTTCGAGGCGGGCGGGGCCGGTGGCCTGCGGGTCAAGGCTGACCGATTCGAGGGCGTTGATCCGGCCGGGGTCGGCGAACACCATCGCCGCAACCGGCGGACCACCCCACCGCTGCGCCGACACCACCACCACGTCGGCGCCCAGTTCTTTGATGTCGAGAGTGTGGAACGGTGCGGCGCTGGTGGCGTCGACGACGAACAACGCGCGCGCGTGAGCGGCTCCCGGGGCGATGGGTTGAAGGTCGGTCAGCACGCCGGTCACCGTCGACGCCATCGACACCGTCACCACCGACACCGGGCCGGTCAGGAGTTTCTCGTACTGCCACGACGGCAGCTCTCCGGTCTCGACGTCGATCTCGGCCCACCGGGTATTCCAGCCGCTGCGTTTGGCCAGCCGCAGCCACGGGATGATGTTCTCCTCGTCGTCGGTGCGGCTGACCACGATGTCGCCGACGGCTTTGCGCGAGGACAGCAGCGACTCGGTGAGCGCCGATATCAGCGAGAGCCGGGAGTTGCCGAGGACCACCCCGGCGGGGTCGCCGCCCACAAGGTCGGCGATGGCCCGCCGGGCCCGGTCCGTGACGTCGGCCGTTGCCCGTCCGGTAGGGTAGAGCGGACTCGGCGGGGCGGAGAACTGCCGGAATCCGGTCGACACGGCCGAGGACACCGAGTCGGGGATCGGCATCCCGGCCTGCGGATCGAAGTGAATCCAGCCGTCGCCGAGCGAGGGAAACAGCCCACGCACGTACCCGACATCGAACGCCATGGTCCCCACCCTAACGCGCACCCCCGGCCAAACTCGCGCATTGCTGTCGGAGTGACCCCATAAACTCGTGCGCATGATTCCTAATCCGTTCAGCAGTGAGGGGTCGTCCGCATCGGGTGCCGGCGACGAACAGGTTGTAGTGGTCGGCGTCGATCACGGCGACGGCGAGGGGCAGAGCGTCGCAGAGATGGTGGAGCAGCCTGCCAAGGTGATGCGGATCGGCACGATGATCAAGCAGTTGCTGGAGGAGGTACGGGCCGCTCCTCTCGATGACGCGTCCCGCAACCGGTTGCGCGATATCCATCAGACGTCGATCCGCGAGTTGGAGAGCGGGCTCGCTCCCGAGTTGCGGGAGGAGCTCGAGCGGCTGGCGTTGCCGTTCTCCGACGAGGTGACGCCCTCGGATGCGGAGCTGCGGATCGCGCAGGCACAGCTCGTCGGCTGGCTCGAGGGGTTGTTCCACGGGATTCAGACGGCGTTGTTCGCGCAGCAGATGGCCGCCCGGGCGCAGCTGGAGCAGATGCGTCAGGGGGCGTTGCCGCCGGGTATGGGGGTGCCGGGCGCGCAGGGGCACGGCCACGACAGCACCGGGCAGTATCTATAGGACCGTGCGGGCCGCACCGGTGGCGGGCGTTTCGCTTGTATGCTGAATCTCCGTGTCAGTAGTTGTCGGCGACGACGTCCCCCCGGCCCCCGCGGTGTCCGATTCGCGTACGCTGCGTCGAGGTCTCGCCGACCTCGCCCAGGGGTTGCGCACGCACGAGCTGTGGCTGCACCTGGGTTGGCAGGACATCCGGCAGCGATACCGGCGGTCGGTGCTGGGTCCGTTGTGGATCACCATCGCCACCGGTGTGACGGCCGTGGCGATGGGGCTGCTGTACGGCGAGCTGTTCGATCAGGACATCAAGACGTTCCTGCCGTATGTGACGCTCGGGTTCATCTTCTGGAACTTCATCCAGATGTCGATTCTCGACGGCGCCGAGGTGTTCAGTAAGAACGAGGGCCTGATCAAGCAGATCCCGGCGCCGGTGAGCGTGCACGTGTACCGGGTGGTGTGGCGTCAGCTGATCATCTTCGCCCACAATCTGGTGATCTTCGTGATCGTGCTGATCGTGTTCCCGCAGGATCCGGGGTGGGGGGCGTTGCTGGTGTTCCCGGCGTTCGCACTGTACATCCTCAATTCGGTGTGGGTGGCGATCGTATTCGGCATTCTGTCGACCAGGTTCCGCGACATCGGTCAGTTGCTGACGACATCAGTGCAGTTGGTGTTCTTCATGACGCCGATCATCTGGTCCGCCGACAGTTTGAGCAGCACGACGCACGAGTCGTCGAGCAGGCTCAAGATCGTCGAGATCAACCCGATGTTCCACTATCTTGAGGTGGCCCGCGGGCCGTTGCTGGGCAACGACATCGAGTTCTATCACTGGGCGATCGTGCTTGGTTGTACGGCTTTCGGCTGGCTGCTGGCACTGTTTGTGATGCGTAATTATCGGGCCCGCGTGCCCTACTGGGTGTAGGAGAAGCACGAATGGCAACCTCTGATGTGCGGGTCGACACCTGGAATGCGGGTGTCGATTTCCCGATTTTCGATGCCAAGACGCGGTCGATCAAGAAGTCGGTGATCGGTGCCGCCGGCGGCGTGATCGGGACGACGGGCTCGAAGGTGATGGTCGTCGAGGCCCTCAAGGACATCAACCTGCATCTGCGGCACGGTGATCGGGTGGGTCTGGTGGGCCACAACGGCGCCGGAAAGTCGACGTTGCTGCGGCTGCTGGCCGGCATCTACGAACCGACGAGCGGGTCGTGCCGGGTGCGGGGCCGGGTGGCGCCGGTGTTCGACCTCGGCGTGGGCATGGATCCGGAGATCTCCGGGTACGAGAACATTCTGGTGCGCGGCATGTTCTTGGGCATGAGCCGCAAGGAGATGCTGCGCAAGGTCGACGACATCGCCGAGTTCACCGAACTGGGCGACTATCTGGAGATGCCGCTGCGCACGTATTCGGCGGGTATGCGGGTGCGGGTGGCGCTCGGGGTGGTGACCAGCACCGACCCGGAGATTCTGATCCTGGATGAGGGCATCGGCAATGTGGACGCCGCGTTCATGAAGAAGTCCCGCAAACGTCTGCAGGAGTTGGTGGAGCGGTCGGGCATTCTGGTGTTCGCGAGTCATTCGAACGAGTTTCTGGCGCAACTGTGTGATCGCGCGCTGTGGATCGATCACGGCCGGATCCGGCAGGAGGGCGGGATCGAGGAGGTCGTCGAGGCCTATGAGGGTCCCGAGGCCGCGGCAAGTGTGCGCAAGGTGCTGGCCGACATGAAGAAGGACAGCGAGTGAGCGAACGTATCGTCGCGGTCGTCGTCACGCACAAGCGCGCCGAGTTGCTGGCCGAGTCGCTGAAAGTGCTTGCCGCCCAGGATCGTCCGGTCGATCACCTCGTGGTGGTCGACAATGCCGACGAGGCCGTCGTGGCTGATCTTGTTGCCGGGCAACCCATCCCGACAACCTATATCGGTTCCAAGCGGAATCTCGGCGGGGCGGGCGGTTTCGCGCTCGGTATGTTGCACGCACTCGCACTGGGAGCCGACTGGGTATGGTGCGCCGACGACGACGGCCGCCCGGACGGTCCGTCGGTGCTCTCGACGCTACTCGCGTGTGCGAAACGCCATGGGCTCGACGAGGTGTCGCCGGTGGTCGCCCGCATCGACGACCCCGACACCCTCGCCTTCCCGCTGCGCCGCGGGCTGGTGTGGCGGCGCAAACGTTCCGAATTGTTCGCCGACGACGAGACGCAGGACGACGATCTGCTGCCCGGCATCGCGTCGCTGTTCAACGGGGCACTGTTCTCGGCATATGCCCTGGAAGTGGTCGGCGTACCCGATCTCCGGTTGTTCTTCCGCGGCGACGAGGTGGAGATCCATCGCCGCCTGCAACGATCGGGCCTGAATTTCGGCACCTGCCTGACCACCGGATATCTGCATCCCGACGGCGCCGACGAATTCCGCCCGATTCTGGGTGGCCGCATGCACACCCAGTACCCCGACAACGAGGTCAAACGGTTCTTCACCTACCGCAACCGCGGCTACCTGATGAGTCAGCCCGGAATGCGTAAACTACTGCCGCAGGAATACGCCCGATTCGGCTGGTATTTCCTGATTCAGCAGCACGACCCGAAGGGCTTCGCCGAGTGGATGCGGCTACGTCGGCTCGGCCGGCGGGAACGGTTCATCCGGCCCGAATAGTGTCATCGCCGGCTCTTCCTCGGGCAGGCCGAGATCTAGCTGCCCCTGCCCTTCGCTCAGGCGCTGGGCGGCGACCCGTTTGAGGATGTCGAGTTCCTTTGCCGAATGCGCCGACCCGAGGTGCTCGATCTGCCGTGACCCGCGCCGGTTGGCGTACACGATCTGCACCGCGGTCGCCCCCGAAGCCGTCTTCACCGTCCGCACATACGCCACGGGCACCCACGGTACAGGCAGCTACGACCAACTCACCGCATCCGATGCCCAGACCCCCGTATCCCAGGTTCCCGTATCCCGGATTCCCTCATCATCGACGTCCGGGTCATCTGCGCCACGATGCCCTCGGCGCTGCGGGCGGCAGCCCGGCACACCCGGGTGGTGAAACCATCGTTGAGCGGGTGGCCGGACCGGGCCCGCCATCGTTGCACGGCGGCCAACGCCCGGTCGCGGCCCGAGGTCATCGCCTCGAACGGATCCAGCCCGAGCCGGTCGTCGGGTGAGGCCCCGTAGCCGCCGATCAGGCGCGTCACCTCGACGATCTCACTGTCGGTGAGACTCGTCTTGCACGAACGCAGCCGGCCCAGCAGACGCACCTCCTCGAAGCCGTGGACGTCCCCGAGCAGCCGACGGGTGGCGGCCAGGATCGGCGCGGTGCCGTCGACGGGATGCCTGGTCAGTATCCGGGCGAGTTCGGTGAGCGCCGAATGGGCCTTCAACTGCTCTGCCCGCTGCCCGAATTGCACCTCGATCCGCTCACGCAGTTCGACGATTCCGCTGCGCTCGAGCAATTGGGCCGAGAGGGTCGCGGCATCGGGTACTCCTCCTTGCAGCAGGGCGATAGCGATACGGATGCCGAAGATGCCGAAGCGGTTCAGCAGGGCCACACGCACGTCGGCGGGAACCGGCAACGGACTGTTCTCGCGGGAGAATCGGTCGACGGACAGCATTGCGAGCTGCAGATCGTCGGCGGATGCCTCGGCAAGGGCACGCAGTGCGGTGAACTCACGCTGGCGCAGAGTCCGGGCGGTCACCGCGAGCAGCCCGGCGACGGGGACGACGGCCTGGCACAGTCCCGATGCCGACAATTCGCCGGCATATCGGGCGGCGATCTCCTGGGCCGAGAGCATCGCGTCGATCCGTCCCACGCCGATCTCGTCCGCACGTGAAAGGACCCCGATCACCCCGAGCGGGCCACCCCGGCCACCGACCTGCCGGTTGAGTTCGGCCAGCGTCGAATAGTCCGCGGCGGTGGACGTGCGCATCAGGTACACCACCGCATCGGCGCCCGACGTCCCGTCCTCGGGGGCGAGCAACCGCAGTGTGCGCCGGGAGATCTCGGCGTTCAGCGAGGTGGTGCCGGGGGTGTCGATAATGGTGACGCGGTTCAATTCCGGTGTCGGCCAGGAGACTTCGAGACGATCGAGCTCAGCCGGATCGAGCCGGCCGAGATCGAAGTTCAGGTGCGCGTCCCGCCGCTCGATGGGGACCGCGGCGTGCTGGCCGTTGACATGGCAGGCTTGCACCGACGGCGTGGTCCCGTGCCGGAACCAGGTGACGACCGTGGTGCATTCGGTTGCCGCGGTGGGCGCGAGTTCTTCGCCGATGAGGGCGTTGAGCAGGGTCGACTTACCCGCCTTCAACGCACCGGCCAGGGCGATGCGCAGCGGTTCGCGCAGTCGCCGGGCGCACCGCTCGACGTCGGCGAGCGCGATCGGCGGTGCGTTCCGGTCGCGCCGGTACACTTCGACGGCGTCGTCGAGGAGTCTGGCGAGTTCAGGCGACGTGCTCATGTGCTGCTCCTCTCGCCTTGTCCCCGCTCACTTTGTCCCCGCCAGCCTTGTCCCCGCTCACTTTGTCCCCGCCGGCCTTGCCCCCGCTCGCCCAGGAGGCGACGTCGGTGAGGAACTTGAGTCGGGACTCCAACTCCTTGGCCCGCTTTTCCTGCTGGGACACTTCGGATTTCGCCGCTGCCTCGATCGCCTTGAGTGATTCGGTCAACGACCGGGTGGTCTGTTCGGCGATGCCCCGGAAATGATCGCGCAGCACGCGCTGGATTTCCCGCAGCCGGGTCCGGGACTCGCGTCCGACCTCGAACAGCACATCGTCGACGAAGGTCCGGATCGCGACCTTCGCCTCGGCCCGGCGCCGCAACAGCCGGTTCTCGGCGTCCTCCTTGTAGGATTTGCGGCCGAGCAACATGCCGGCGGCCAGCGAGAACGTAACGGGTATCGGCAACCCCAGCATCGCCGGCAGCATCGCGAACATCATTATGCCGCCGTAGGATCCGCGCATACCGACGAGCATCTTCTCGCCGAAGCCCAGCGGCTCGAGGTCGAGGCCGACCAGATCGCTGACCGGGCCGAGTTCGCCGCCGACCGAGCCGAGGGCGCGTTCGGGAAGTTCCATATCGACAGCGTCGGAAAAGGATTCGGCGACTCGCCGCGCGAGCTCGAAGGATCGTTCGTGGGTGACGATGAAATTGTCCCCTACACTTTCGGCGATCTCGTTCTTGAGTTCTTCACCCAGTTCGTCCCACATCTGGGCCGGATCACCGGAATCGATTCTGGCCTCGTACTTCTTGAGCATCGTGCGGGTGCGCATCCGCAGGTCGTGGTCGGCATCTGCGGACAGGTCGGCCACGCCGTCGTTGAGCACCTGCTGCCACAGCGCCGATCGCGCCGACAGTTCCTTGGCCTCGACGCGGGCTCTGTCGAGTTCGGCGATGATCGCCTCGCGCGCAGCCGGATCACGGGCCGCTTCCAGCTCGGCACGAGTAACCAGCGCCAGATGCTCTGCGGACGAACCGATCTCGGCCATGACGAGCTTCTGCATCCGTGCGGTGGCCTGCGCGATCACCTTGGTGTGCAAGAACTCCAGGATGGCCGGGAAACCCGATTCGTCGTTGAGTTCGGTGTCGTTGAGCCGGATCGCGTGATCACGCAGAACGGACGACACCGGCAGCGGGGTCAGATCGGTGCCCTGCTTGCGCAGATGCGCGATGTCGGCGTCGACCACCTCCCGCCACATCGGATACAGATCTGTCTTGGTGCCCACCACGAGAGCGTTGCCGCACAGCTCATTTGCCTGCCGGATGAACGACATCTCCGGGGCCGTGTACTCCTGGCTGACATCGGAGGCGATGACGATCGCATCCGAGGACGCGAGCAGCCCGAGCGTGCCCGAGGCGTGCGGATTGCCCACCCCACCGGTTCCGGGCGTATCGACGACCACGAGACCGCGGGCCAGCAGCGGGGACGGAACCCCGATCTCCAGGCGGACCACGCGGGCACCGCCGGCTTCGGGTGCATGGGACAGATCCCGCGACACCGCGTCGATGGGCAGTTCGATGCTCCGCTCCCGCACCCGTCCGGAGTCATCGGGCTGCGGTTCCTCGACGATCAGCCGCGCCCGCGGCTGTTCGGAGTGCCCGACGACGGTGATCGTGGAGGTGGTCTCGCCGTCGCCGACCCGGGCGACGGGCACGTTCAGCAGGGCATTGATGAGATGACTTTTGCCCTGTTTGAGCTGACCGACCACCACCACGCGGGCGGCCGGGTCGTCGATCCGGGCCCGCGAGCCGCGAAGCCGGCGGGCCAGGTCGTCGCGCCCGGCGTCGTGTGCCATGTCGACCAGTCGCCCGAGGATCTGGCAAACCTTGGCGGTGTTCTCGTCCATCTGCTGATTCCTTCTCGTCTGCCGGGCCTGTTCTGGTCGAAAGATGTTGTTGCCGGGTTCGATTCCCTGGGATCACCCGGGTTGGGCGATCCCAGGGAATCGGTCACTGTACTGCCCGGTGCGCCCGTGACGGGCGTCCGCGGTCAAGCGTCGAAGACGTCGCCGAGGAATCCGACCGGATCGGACAAGCCGGCCATGACGTCGCCGACGACCGTGGTGTAGGAGTCACCGAAGTGCGTCGACTCGTGGGTGTTGTACGAATCGTCGGTGTTGAACGAGTCGTCGGTGTTGAACGAGTCGCTGACGTCGTGCGAATCGTGCGACGAGTTGTCGACCTTGAAGGCGTCGCTGATGTCGTGCGAATCGTGCGACGACTGATCGTTGAACGAGTCGTGGGCCGACTGATCGTTGAACGAGCCATTGAACGAATCGTGGGCCGACTGGTCGTTGAACGAGTCGTTGACCGACTGATCGTTGAACGAATCGGTGACGTCGTGCGAATCGTGCGACGACGAATCGTTGTACGAATCCTTCGTGACGTGGCTGCTGCTGTCGGAGGTGATTCCGCCGGTGCGGCCGCCCATGTCGATGTCGCCCAGATTGATGCCGCCGCCGTCGCCGCCGGCGCCCGGGCCGCCATGACCACCGGGTCCCCAGCCGCCGCCCCCGCCGACGCCCGCACCGCCGTCGCCCGCGTTGACGTTCAGGGTGTTGTGGCTGTCGTTCTGCGAGTTGTCGGTGTTCTGGGTGACCGTGGTGTTGCCGCTGCCGTCACCGGTGTACGACTGGTCGATGTTGGTGGTGGTCGTCGTGGTGGTGTTGCCGACGGAGTTGCCGATGCCGGCGACACCGCCGGTGGTGGCGACCGGGGCGTTGATGTCACCGCCGGCGGCGACCGCTCCGGTGCCCTCAGCCGTGACGTTGGTGTAGGTCGAGCTGTAGTCGTTGTTGCTCGCGTCGTACCACTGGTTTCCGCTCATTGTCTTTTCCTTTGCCTGAGTTGTGATTTGGATGTTGTCGGGATGGCTTCCCGATGTCTTCTACGTTATTTCTTGTTGTGCTGTCCGGGAACGGGGTTGACCCCCTCCGTCTTTGGGGGATCACCGGGGGTCTCCCCCGTCCGGGTGATCAGGGACCGCCCACCAGGTGGTGGTCGAGTTCGGTTGCCGCAGGAGCGGTATCGGCCACCGGGGTGATCTCGGGGACGTAGCTCACCGGTGCGGCATCGACCGGCTGGTCGTACACCTGCGAGTACGCACCGTCATCGACCGGCAGTGTCTCCATACCGATATCCCCGGGCGCCGCCAAATGCTCGATGGGAGACTGTTCACCACCCAATTGATCGGCCCCTGATTGGTCACCGGGCAGCTGGTCACCGGCCGAATCATCGCCGGGCAACTGATCACCCTGGGAGTGGCCGGCGTCGGGATGATCGACGGCCGCCTCACCGATCTCGTTGTCGCCCAACCGATCATCTTCGACGGGGGCGTCGCGAAACGGTCCCGACGTCGCCGGTATACCCTGCACCAATTCCGAATCATTTTCCGGTGCAGTGTGATTGACCTGCTGAACCGGCTCGGTCGACGATGTCTCCGAGGCCAGAAGTGTGGCCGGCACCGGTTCGAAGGCCTGCACCACCGGCTCGGCCGGCGCCGGGGACGACTGCGTGGGCGTGAGAAGCGGCACCGCGTCCACACCGATCGGAACCGGATGGAATGCCGCGGCCTGCACCGGGGCCGGGGCCGGGGCTACCGGTGCGGCCACCGGCGCCGGTGGGGCCGTTCCCGGAGCACCAGGACCCCCGTCGCCTCCTCTACCACCCTCTCCCGCACCGATATTCAGCTCGTTGTGGCTGTCGTTCTTCGAGTTGTCCTCGATGTCGGTGATGGTGGTGTTACCGCTGTTGTCGCCGGTCCTCGACGCGTCGACGTTGGTCGTCTCCGTCTTGTCCTCGTTGCCGACCTTATTGTCGGCTCCGGCGACGCCACCGGTGGTGGCCACGGGTGCGTTGATGTCACCGCCGGCGGCGACGGCACCGTCGCCGATCGCCTGCACGACCGTATTGTTGTCTCCGTAGATCTCGGTATGAATGATCTGCTGGTAGTAGTTGTTGGTGATCTGCTGGATGATCGATGCCGCCGAGCTGTCCGGGGGGCACGCCGGCGGCTCCCAGTGGCCACCACCGCCACCTCCACCACCGCCACCGCCCGGGGTGGGTGCGGTCGGGGTGGATACGGTCGGGGTCGGCGCAGGAATCGACTGCACCACAACCTCCACCGCATCGTGAACCTGCTGCGGGGTGACGTGTGAGAGATCGGCGTCGGCCAGGCAGCCGGCGGGGTTCTCGTTGAAGTGCTGTGCTTTGTCCGCGTCGCCGAACAGACTGCGGATGAACTCGATCAAGATGTTCTCATCGCGATCGTGGTCCTGCGCGGTCCGTTCGGGACTGG
>NZ_JAGQTN010000109.1 GCF_020438995.1 Gordonia sp. (in: high G+C Gram-positive bacteria) | reverse complement strand
GCTGAGAGGCCCGCATGACCGAGGGTATGAGTTTTGCGCTGTCCGACGACCAGGAACTGATCCGCAAGTCCGTGGCCGAGCTCGCCGCCCGGTTCGACGACCGCTACTGGATGGAAAAGGATCTCGCACACGAGTTTCCGACCGAGTTCTATCAGGCGATCGCCGACGGCGGCTGGCTCGGGATGACGATCCCCGAGGAATACGGCGGGCACGGACTGGGCATCACCGAGGCCACCATCCTGTTGGAGGAGGTGTCCAAATCCGGCGGCGGCATGAACGCGGCCACCGCCATCCACCTGTCGATCTTCGGGATGCAGCCGGTGGTGGTGCACGGCTCCGACGAACTGAAGGCGCGCACGCTGCCGCGCATCGTCGACGGTGATCTGCATGTGTGCTTCGGTGTCACCGAACCCGGTGCAGGACTGGATACTTCGCGGATCACCACATTCGCCCGGCGCGACGGTGACCACTATGTGGTCAACGGCCGCAAGGTGTGGATCTCCAAGGCGATGGAGTCGGAGAAGATTCTGCTGCTCACGCGCACCACACCGTACGACGAGGTCACCAAGAAGACCGACGGTATGACGCTGTTCCTCACCGACCTCGACCGCGACAAGGTGGAGATCCGGCCGATCAAGAAGCTCGGTCGCAACGCCGTCACCTCCAACGAGTTGTTCATCGACGACCTCATCGTGCCCGTCGCGGACCGGGTCGGCGAGGAAGGCAAGGGGTTCCAGTATCTGCTCGACGGCCTCAACCCCGAGCGGATGCTGATCGCGGCCGAGGCCCTCGGGCTCGGGCGGGTCTCGCTCGACCGGGCGGTGAGCTATGCCAAGGAGCGGGAGGTGTTCGACCGGCCGATCGGCATGAACCAGGGCGTCGCCTTCCCGCTCGCCGACTCGCTCGCCCACCTCGACGCGGCGGAACTGGTGTTGCGCAAGGCCACCTGGCTCTACGACAACGGACTGCCGTGCGGCAGGGAGGCCAACACCGCCAAGTACCTGTGCGCCGACGCGGGTTTCACCGCGGCCGACCGCGCGGTGCAGACACACGGCGGCATGGGTTACTCGGAGGAATACAGTGTGGGGCGTTACTTCCGTGAGGCGCGCGTCATGCGGATCGCGCCTATCAGTCAGGAGATGATCTTGAACTTCCTGTCCTCGCACACCCTCGGCCTGCCGCGCAGCTACTGATGGCGGATCAGTCGGGCCTACCGCTCGAAGGTGTCAGGATCGTGGCCCTCGAACAGGCGGTGTCGGCACCGATCTGCACCAGGGTGCTCGCCGACCTCGGGGCCACCGTCATCAAGGTGGAGAACCCGGGCGGGGGCGACTTCGCCCGGCACTACGACGACGTCGTCAAAGGTCAGGCCGCGCATTTCGTGTGGTGCAACCGGGGTAAACAGTCGATCACGCTGAATCTCAAGAGCGACGCGGGTCTGGAGGTGCTACATCGTCTGCTGGAGTCGGCGGACGTCCTCGTGGCCAACCTGGCGCCCGGCGCCACCGGGCGGATGGGGCTGACCCCGGACGAACTTGCCAGGCGGCACCCGGACCTGATCTCGGTGGAGATCGACGGCTACGGCCCCGGGGGTCCGCTCTCGCACAAGCGGGCCTACGACCTGTTGGCGCAGGCCGAGTCCGGGGCGTGCGCGATCACCGGATCTCCGGGTGCGCCCGCCAAACCGGGGCCGCCGATGGCCGACGTGTCGTCGGGACTGTTCTCGGCGATCTCCATCCTGTCGCTGCTGCTGCGTCGCGAACGTTCGGGCCCCGGCGACGGTGAGCCGGCACGGGGCGGGGCGCAGGTACAGGTGAGCCTGTTCGACACCATGACCGAGCTGATGGGGTACGCGCTCAACTACACCCTGCACACCGGCATCGACCAGGAACCGCGGGGAATGGGCTCACCCGCGGTGGCGCCGTACGGTTCGTACGCCACCGCCGACGGCCAGACCGTGGTGCTCGGCACGACGAACGATCGCGAATGGCAGCGGCTGTCCCGCGAGATCATCGGCCGCGACGACCTCGCCGATGACCCGCGGTACGCATCGAACGCGGACCGGGTCGCCCACCGCGACGTCCTCGACCAGGCGATCGCAGACTGGTGCGCCCGGCATGATCTGGCCCGGATCCAGGAGAGCGCCGACGCGGCCGGGATCGGCAACGCCCGCTACAACACGCCGAGCGATGTCATCGCCCACCCGCATCTGCGGGCCCGGGACCGCTGGCGAACCATCGACACCCCGGGCGGCCCCGTGCCCGCGCTGTTGCCGCCGGCCGTGGTCGCCGGGGTCGAGCCGGTGATGGGTGCGGTACCCGCGCTGGGCGAGCACACCGATGAGATCATGGCAGGGCTCGGGATTGCGGAGTCGGCGGTGGCGGCCTGGCGGGAGCAGGGGGCATTTGGCACAGCAAAGAGTGACTTGTGACATCTAGAAACTTCAACGAGATGCTTGTCACATTTCCGAAACCTACCTACTATGTGTTCACTAGGTCAGTTTCGGACAGCCCCCCGAAGGTAGGACAACGGTGACGGTTGTGCGACCGTACGACGCCTTGCTGGTCAAGGGTGAAGAGCGTAAGCGACTCATCCTTGACGTGGCTCAGCGACTGCTGATCCGCAACGGCTGGCGGAGTACGTCCCTCGCGCAGATCGCCCAGGAAGCCGGAGTCACATCTGCGGGAATCCTGCATCATTTCGGGTCGAAGGCACAGCTACTGCACGCCGTATTGGAACGACGGGATGCCGACGACAACCGGCACGCCGATTTGGGAGGTGACATCCTTGAAGAACTCGAGCATGTCGCCGAACGATTCGAACGGTCACCGGAGCTCATCGGCATGTTCGTCGTTCTGCGGGCGGAGAACCTCGATCCCGACTCACCCCTGCATGACCGGTTGTTGCACCGTCACCAGGTGGCCGTGGACATCGTCGCCGAAGGTATCCGGCGAGGTCAGCGGGAGGGACGTTTCCGGACCGACCTGGACGCGGCCGACAAGGCCGTGGAAGCTGTCGCCTTCATCAACGGGATGGAAACAACATGGCTACTGGACTCGTCAATACCACTCACCCGCGTGTTCCGGGAGTACGTGAGATCGCTCGAGCGCGAGCTGACGCGCGGCGTCGGCCCCTCCGCAAGCGGCTCGCAGTAATCGCACCCGATGCGGCATCGGCAGTCGAACATGCCGGCGGCTGGTTGTTCGACCAGGCGCTGGCCGGCTGGGAGGTCACCGTTCACGTGGCCACCGACTGCGATGTCCGCCCCCTGGAGATCCTCGGTGCGCACCCGCTCGATCACCGGATCTGTATGCAGTCCCATCCCGAGGACGGTCCGTGGCCGCAGGCTCTCGCGGTGTGCTCATCGCTGTTCGAGGCCGAGGAGAAGGTTCGCGCAGGCGTACTCGGCACCCTCGAATCGGCGCGGGCGGATCTGCGGCTATGGGGTCCGGCCCAGCCTGCGGAACTCGTCGGCAGGTGCCACACCTCCGTCTACGAGCTCAGCTTCGCCGCCCGCGCATTCAAGCGGCGTGCGTTCGCCGCCGCCGGACTCTCACCCGACACCATGACCACCACCGAGAATTTCCTCGTTGGTTGAATCATGAGTTGGGGCTGAATCACGAGTCGGGACAGCCGTAGGCGATCAGCGGATCGAGCGGGCCCAGGTCGGCGCCCAGTTCACCGGCCACGGCTCGGACTGTGGCGACGTCCTTGCCGACGAACTCGGCGACGCTGTCGACGAACGCGCCGACGGATCCCCGTCGGGCCGCACCGGCGAGTGCGCGGCTGTCCGAACTGGCGTGGGGGAGTGCCGATAGCAAAGCCTGCTCCTGAACCCCGAGCGCGGCCCCGAGTTCGACGGCGGCCCGGACCGCGCCGATCTGCGCGGTGAACAACGCGTTGTTAACCAGTTTCACGCACTGGCCGGCACCGAGGGCACCCGCGTGGATGATCGGATCGGCGTAGACACCGAGCAGTGGTGAGACGGCGTCGACGGCCTCGGCCGGTCCGCCGACGAACAGCGTGAGATCGCCGGCGGCGATATTGTGCGGTCCGCCGCTCACCGCGGCGTCGAGCACGGTGATACCGCGTGGCTCGAACGCTGCCGCGATGTCCTGGGTGGTGCGCGGGCTGCCGGTGGTGTGGATGACCAGGGTGGTGCCGGGCCGGATCCGCTCCGTGAGCGGGCCGGCCAGGCAGACTTCGCGGACCTGGTCGTCGGTCAGTACGGCGATCAGGATCATGTCGGTTCCGGCTTCGGCGACCTCACCGATATCCGATACCGGCCGGACCCCGGCCTCCCGCAGGCGGTCACCGGCATCGTCGTTTCGGCTCAGCGCCGTCACCGTGTGGCCGGCTTCGGCCAGTCGTCGGGCCATGGGAAGTCCCATCCGCCCGGCGCCGACGATGCCGATCGAGCTCACTACTGCAGCCCCATCATCCGTAGGGTGGTGCGCGCCGTCGACAGCACGACCTCGCTCGGCGCGCCCGACTCGGCGGCTATACCGTCGATGAGCGAGACGTCCTTGAGCAGGACGTTGCCGGCGTGCCCGGCGATGCGGTCGAGGGTGCCGCCCGCCGAGGCGACGCGTTCGAGGGCGAAGCTGTTGGCTGTGCCGTGGGTGATCACCTCCGCCAGCCGGGTGGCGTCGACGCCGAGGGACTTGCCGAGGCCGAGCGTGTCGGCGGCCGTCGCCAGGTTGGCGGTGAACAGCACATTGTTGAGCAGTTTGGTGACCTGCCCGGAGCCGAGCGGACCGAGATGCACCACCGGATCGCCGTAAGTATGAAAGACCGGCAGACATGTGGCTACCGGCTCGTCGTCGCCGCCCACCATCACCAGCAGAGTGCCGGCCTCGGCGGCGCGACCGCCGCCGCTGACCGGCGCGTCCACCACCGACACGCCGCGCTCGGCCGCCTCGGCGGCGAGCTTCACGCAGGTGTCGGGGTGAACGGTGCTGTGCACCACGATGATTCCGCCCTTACGCATCCCTGACAGCACACCGCCGGGGCCGGTGGCCACCGACAGCACGTCGTCGTCGCCCACCACACACAGGCACACGATGTCGCTCGCCGCGCCCAGTCCGGCCGGTGACTGTGCGGTCTTGGCGGACGAGTCGGCAAACGGCTCAAGGGTTTCCGGCCGTCGCGCCCACAGCACGGTGTCGATACCGGCGTCGGCTATCCGCCGGGCCATCGGCCCGCCCTGACTGCCGAGCCCGATGAAACCGACCGTCGTCATAGGATGACTCCGGTCATTCGCCGTCCGCTTCGCGTTTGCGGGAAATCGACAGGGGTTCTGCCAGCCGCTCGTTCACGACCATCTCCTGCAACTCGACGAGGGTGTCGGCGAGCGACTTGTGGGTGCGGGGGCCGGGGGTGAAGGTGGCCGGCAGGTGCCGCATCCCCTGGATCACGCCGATCGAGTCGTAGTGCACGCTGCCCTCGGGGTCGCATACATAGTCGGGCATGCGGTCGAATACCGCGACCAGCATCCGCTTGAAGACGGTGCGGGCCACGTTCGATCCGATGCAGCGGTGCACGCCGAGACCGAAACTGAAGTGCCGGTTGCCCTTACGTTCCATGTCGATGGTGTTGGGCTCCGGGAAGAGGCTGGGATCCCGGTTGGCCATCGCCCACGACAGCCACAGTCGTTCGCCCTCGTGGAACTCGGTGCCGGCGATCTCGCAGTCCTCGGAGATGGTGCGCCCGTCGCCCGCGGCGGGGGTGAAGTAGCGCAGGAACTCCTCGGTGGCCGGGTTGATCAGCTTGTCCATGTCGGCACTGAGCCGCGCTCGCTGGTCAGGGTTTTCCGAAAGCCATTCCAGCGCATGGGCTGTGAGCGCTGTGGTGGTGTCGAAGCCGCCGCCGATGACGAGGCTGAGGATGCCCAGCAGCTCCATGTCGTCGGGGGCGCCGCCGTCGATGGCCGCATTGGCCACGGCGTTGATGAGTCCGGGACGCGGGTTGGCCCGGATCTCGAACATGTTGGTGATCAGGTCGATACCGAGTTCGCGGTGCAGGGCGGCGATACGCGGGGCATCGGGAGAGTCCGGCGGGGTGTAGACCGCGGCATGCACCGGCTCGTTGTAGATGGTCCACTTCTCGATCGGGATGCCGAGCATCGCCAGAGTCAATACCGCCGGAACGATATTCGCCAGTTCGTCGACGAAATCGATACGGCCCGACTCGATCTTCTCGTCGATGCAGGCGTGCACGATCTTGTCGATGAACGGCACCCAGCGTTTGACCGCGGCAGGCGACAGATACGGGTTGAGGATGGAGCGGAAGAAGCTGTGCTCGGGCTCGTCCATCTCCAGGATGCCGCCGCGCACACCGGATGCGCGCTCGGCGGTGGGCACGTTGATTCCCTTGTAGCCCTTACGTTGTCCGCGCACGTCGTGGTCGTTGGACACGTACGGACAGCGGGCCAGCTCGAAGACGGCGTCGCTGCTCGCGGCCACCCAGTGCCCGTCGTAGGTGTCGCTCCAGGCGACCGGGCACTTGTCCTGCATCTCCTCGGTGATGTCGAGGAACTTCTCGCGGTACCCGGGCGCGTGACGGTCGAAGGAGTACCGATTCTTTTTTCTGTCGTCGTCGGCCCCGGTAGGCGGCGAACCACTGGTTTCCGGGGTTCCTGGGGTCTGGGTGGTTTCGGTGGTCATGGTGGTGGTCTCCTCATTCTTCCCCCCTCATTCATCAATGATGGAAATCGCCTGTTCCGGGCACGACCGGACGGCCTCACGAACCTGTTCGGCGTACTCGGGCGGCACTTCGGCGCTCACCGGAGTGGAATGTCCGTCGATCTCATCGAGTTCGAAACTCTCGGGTGCGACCATGGCGCAGATGGTGTGTCCCTGGCAGCGGGACCCGTCAACATTCACCTTCAACATTTGTGAGCTCCTAGACGTGGTAGTCGTACCACTTGAGGTAGCCGCCGGCGTCGACGCGCATCTGCATGCCGGTGACGTAGCGGGATTCGTCGGAGGCCAGGAACAGCACCATGTTGCTGACATCGCCGGGCTCGACCCACGGGACCTTCATCGCCTGCTGCACGTAGAACACCGGGGTGGCGTCCTCGCGCGTCGGCGCTTCCAGATCGGGGCGGAAGGACCGGTACATCGGTTCGCTCTGCAGCATGTCGGTGTTGCAGTTGGTGGGATGAATGACATTGGCGCGGATACCCTGTGGCGCGATGTGGGTGGCCAGCTCGTGAATGTAGTTGGACAGTGTGCGCTTGGAGAACACGTACGCCACACCGCCCAGGTCCTTGCCGGGCTGATCGACCTTGGCGATGTCCATCATCGCCGCCAGCGAGCCGGTCGCGATGATCGAGGCACCCTCGGACAGGTGCGGCAGCGCCACCTGCACCGCGTTGATCGTGCCGATGAGGTTGGTGTCGATCACATCGCACCACGCCTGCGTCGGAGGGTTGCCCTTCATGCCTGCCACACCGGCCTGCGCGACCACCACGTCGAGTTTGCCGAACTCGTTGATGCCGCGTTCGACCGCGGCCCGCAGGGCGTCGGAGTCGCGGACGTCGGCCTCGGCGGTGATGATCCGCCGGCCCTCCTTCTCGACCAGACGCGCGGTCTCCTCGAGATCCTCGGGGGTGGCCATGGCGTAGCCCATGGAGTCGATGTTCTTGCAGAGGTCGACGGCGATGATGTCGGCGCCCTCTTCTGCCAGACGTACGGCGTGGCTGCGTCCCTGGCCGCGCGCGGCGCCGGTAACGAATGCGACCTTGCCTTCTACACGTCCCATGATGAGTGTCCTTTCTAAGTGTTCCGGCCGCCGTTGACGCCGAGGATCTGACCGGTGATGTAACCGGCGTCCTCGGAGATGAGGAAGGCGCACGCGGCGGCGATGTCCTGCGGGCGGCCCACCCGGCGGACGGGGGTGCGTTTGATGTGGTCCTCGACGGTGCCGCCCAGGTTCTTCTGGTTCTCGGCGTTGCGCAGCATCGGGGTGTCGATGAATCCGGGCGGTACCGCGTTGACGGTGATTCCCTTGGGCCCCAACTCAAGTGCGAGTGCCTTGGTCAGTCCGTTGACCGCCGATTTGGCCGCCACGTAGTGCGCCATGAACGGCTGACCCGAATGCGCGCTCGACGACGAGATGTTGACGATCCGGCCCCAGCGGGCCTCGACCATGTCGGGTAGCACCGCCTGCACGGTGTGGTACACGCCGTTGAGGTTGACGTCGATGACCTTGCTCCAGGACGCGAAGTCGATGTCGGAGAACTTGCGGAAACCGTCGAGTCCGGCCGCGTTGACCAGAATCGTGATGGGGCCCAACTGTTCCCGGATCGCCGTGAACGCCGCGGCGAGCTGCTCCGGGTCGGTGACGTCGGCGGTCTTGGCCAGCGGGTCGTCGGCCGGCGGATTCAGATCGATGGTCGCGACGTTATAGCCGTCGCCGCGCAGGCGTTCGGCGACAGCGGCCCCGATGCCGGAGCCGCCGCCCGTCACCACCGCATTCTTTGCGCCGGTCACATCGCTCAACCCCAGGCCTCGTCCCCGGCGATGGTCGTGCGGTGCATCAGCCGCTCCGACGACGGGTCGTACGGCAGTGCGCGGTGCAGCATGCCGGTGTTGTCCCAGATCACCACGTCGCCCTGCTGCCATTCGTGGGTGTAGGAGAAGCGTTCCTGTGTGGACCAGGCCAGAAGCTCGTCGAGGATCTCGCGGCTCTCGCTCTCGGACACGCCGACGATGTGATCGGCGGTGGCGCCGAGCACCAGTGAGCGGCGGCCGTCCTTGCGGTCCCACACCAGCGCGGTCTCGTGAGTGGGCAGCCGGCGCCAGAGGGCGAGTTGTTCCTCGGTGGGCTCCGGGTTGACCAGACGCTGCGATGCCTCGAAGGAGTGCACCACCCGCAGGCCCTCGTACCGCTTGCGGTCGTGTTCGGGCAAGTTGTCGTAGGCGGCGTAGGTGCTGGCGAACTCGGTGCCGCCGCCGACCATCGCGGCATGCTTGCAGGCCAGCATCGTGGCCTTGGCCGGGATGTCGTTGGTGGTGTCGTCGATGTGCCAGTGGAATGTGCCCTTGAGGTACTCCGCCGACGGCGATTTGGACGGATCGAGGGAGACCGTGAAGATCTCCTTGCCCGCGGGGGCGAGTACCGGTCCGAGCTTCTTACTGAACGCGACCTGCGCGGCCTCGTCGAGTTCGAGTCCGCGGATCAGCAGGACGCCGCGCCATTTGAGCGCCTCCAGGCAGGCCGCGATGACCGCGTCGTCGTCGAGGCTGTCGATCCCGTGTACTTGCACGCCCATCGAAGGCGTGAGGGCTGTTGTTTCGATCACAAGAATCTCCCTTCCTATGAATGAGAACCGTACTCTCGTGGGTTGCGAGTCGGCAACCGGTTTCACCCAATCCGACTGTGAAAACCCGAGCGAAATGTCCGATTCGGCGGTTCTGTTGCGTGCCTGTCGTCGTCTTGATCGGGCTGATACAGTGCAGACCTATGGATGTGGCGTATGCCACAAGTGAGAATGCTATTTCCGAACGGAGTCTGTGGTGAGCCAAGAGACGATTGAGCCGCAAGCCGGCAACCCGGCCGGAGCCGACGTGTACAAGCGACTGCTGATCGGTGGCGAACTGGTCGACATCGAGGCGACCTACGAGTCGATCAACCCGGCGACAGGTGCGGTGCTCGGTACCGCCCCCGACGCCGGAATCGCGGAGGCAGAGCGTGCCATCGCCGCGGCACGCGATGCCTTCGAGAACTCCGGCTGGGCCACCGACGTCGAATTGCGCAAACGGTGCCTGACCCAACTCGCCGCGGTGCTGCGTGAGCACGCCGACGATCTGCGGGAGCTGACCATCGCCGAGGTGGGCGCCACCCGCAATCTCACCTACGGCAATCAACTCGACGCACCGATCGGCATCGTCGAGTTCTACGCCGGGCTGCTCGATGACTACTCGTTCACCGAGGAACTGTCCACCATCGAGGTGCGTGGTCAGGACAATCGCCGGTGGGTGGAAAAGGAAGCGGCAGGTGTTGTTTCGGCCATCATCGCCTACAACTATCCCAACCAGCTGGCCCTGGCCAAGCTCGCGCCGTCGCTGGCCGCAGGCTGCACCGTGGTGCTCAAGGCCGCCCCCGACACCCCGCTGATCACCCTGGCCCTCGGTGAGCTCATCGCCGAACACACCGACATCCCGGCGGGCGTGGTCAACATCATCTCCAGTCAGTCGGTGGAGGTGGGCAAGCTGCTCACCACCCATCCGGAAGTCGACGTGGTCACCTTCACCGGCTCCACGCCGGTGGGCAAGCAGATCATGGCCGCCGCGGCAGACTCGCTCAAGCGGGTGTTCCTGGAACTCGGCGGTAAATCGGCACTCATCGTCCTCGATGACGCGGATTTGCAGCAGGCTGCGATGTTCGGCGCGTTCACCATCTGCACGCACGCCGGGCAGGGCTGTGCGCTCACCACCCGGCTGCTGGTGCCGCGCGCCCAGCACGATCAGATCGCCGAGATGGTGGCCGGCAT
>NZ_JAGQTN010000108.1 GCF_020438995.1 Gordonia sp. (in: high G+C Gram-positive bacteria) | reverse complement strand
TCGAGGGACAACGTAAACCGGTCGCCTCGTGCACCACCCCGGTCGCCGACGACATGGTGGTGCACACCCAGCACAGTTCGGAGGCCGCGGCGTCGGCGCAGCGCGGTGTGATGGAGTTGCTGCTCATCAATCATCCGCTCGATTGTCCGGTGTGCGACAAGGGTGGCGAGTGCCCGCTGCAGAATCAGGCGATGTCGTCGGGGCGCTCACAGTCGCGGTTCATCGACGCCAAACGGATCTTCGAGAAGCCGGTCGCGTTGTCCTCGGAGATCCTGCTGGATCGCGAACGCTGCGTGCTATGCGCCCGCTGCACCCGATTCTCCGATGAGATCGCCGGCGACCCGCTGATCGATCTGGCCGATCGTGGTGCGCTGCAACAGGTCAGCGCCTACGTCGACCAGCCGTTCGAATCGTATTTCTCCGGCAACACCGTGCAGATCTGCCCGGTCGGCGCCCTGACCGGCACCGCGTACCGGTTCCGGGCCCGCCCGTTCGACCTGGTGTCGACGCCGAGCGTCTGCGAACACTGTGCGTCCGGCTGCGCCCAGCGCACCGACCATCGGCGCGGAAAAGTATTGCGGCGCCTGGCCGGTGACGATCCCGAGGTCAACGAGGAATGGAACTGCGACAAGGGCCGGTGGGCATTCGCGTACACCACCGCCACCGACAGGTTGCGTCATCCGCTGGTCCGCGGCAAAGACGGTGAACTGCACGAAACGTCATGGGGTCAGGCGCTGTCGGCGGCCGCGACGGGTCTGCGAAGTGCGATCAGCGGCGGCGTCGGCGTGCTGACCGGCGGCCGGATCACCGTCGAGGACGCCTACACTTACTCCCGGTTCGCGCGAACAGTGTTGCACACCAACGACATCGACTTCCGAGTGCGGGAGCATTCCGACGAGGAGGCCGGCTTCCTGGCGGCACACATCGCAGGGCAGGGCTTCGAGGTCACCTACGACGATCTGTCGGCGGCCCCGGCGGTACTGCTCGTCGGGTTCGAACCGGAGGAAGAATCCCCGATCGTCTATCTGCGGCTGCGCCGCGCGGTGCGCACCGCGGGCCTACGCGTGCACACCGTCGCGCCATTCGTCTCCCCCGGAAACCACAAGCTGCGGGCGAAACTCGTCCGCACCCGCCCCGGCGGCGAGCCCGCGGTGCTCAATACCGCCGACAGGCTTGTCTCCCAGCCGGGTTCGATCGTCATCGTCGGCGAGCGGCTCGCCGCGACACCGGGCGGACTGTTCGCCGCGGCCGGGCTCGCCGCACGCACCGGGGCATCGCTCGCCTGGATTCCGCGGCGCGCCGGCGATCGCGGCGCAGTCGAGGCCGGGGTGCTGCCCAACTTGCTGCCCGGTGGAAATCCGGTGAACGACAACGCCGCCCGTGCCCGCTTCGCGCAGTTGTGGGGCACGGCCGACCTGCCCGCGACCCATGGCAGGCCCACCAGCGGCATCCTGTCGGCCGCCCGGTACGGGTACCTGTCGGGACTGGTCGTCGCCGGCGTCGACCTCGACGACCTACCCGATCCGACCGGTGCCGAAGCCGCGCTGGAGAACACCCCGTTCGTGCTCAGCCTGGAAACGCGACGCTCAGCCGTCACCGAACGCGCCGACGTGGTGCTGCCGGTGGCCACCGTCGCGGAGAAGTCCGGCACGTTCGTCGACTGGGAAGGCAGGCCGCGCCGATTCACCGCCGCGCTCGGGGAGACCGGGATGCTGCCCGAACATCGGGTGCTCACCGCACTCGCGCGGCAACTCGGTGTGGACCTCGACTGCGACAGCACCACCGCCATCGGCCGGCAGCTGGCCGACATCACGCCGTGGGCCGGCGCCCGCCCGGACCTCGAATCGGTTCTCCCCGCGGCCAGACCACGTCCCGGACGCGGTGAGGCGGTCCTGGCGTCGTGGCGGATGCTGCTCGACGCCGGGCGACTACAGGACAACGAGCCGCACCTGGCCGGGACCGCACGTACACCGGTGGTGCGCCTGTCGGCCGCCACGGCCGCCGAGATCGGCGCCCAGGACGGTGGCAGGGTGGCGGTGTCCTCGCTGTTCGGGTCCATCACGCTGCCGCTGGTGATCGACGATCTGCCCGACCGGGTGGTGTGGATACCGATGAATTCGCCGGGGTCGCAGGTGTATCGGACGCTGCGGGCCGGGGTCGGGCAGGTGGTCCTGATCGACCCGGAAACGGCCCGCGCCGGGACGCCCGGGGCGGGGAAGGCAGCGGCGGGGAAGGCGGGGCAATGACTACGCAGACGATCGCCACCGACTTTCCGGAACTGTCCGAATTCGGTCATGATCCGTGGTGGCTGGTCCTCGGCAAAGCGGTGGTGGTATTCGGCTTTCTCGTACTCACCGTGCTGGTGGGCATTCTGCTCGAACGAAAAGTGATGGCCCGCATGCAGTCCCGTACCGGCCCCAACCGGGTGGGACCGCGCGGAATCCTGCAGAGTGCCGCCGACGGGGTGAAACTGGCGCTCAAGGAAGGCATGATCCCCACCGGCGTCGACAAACCGATCTATCTGCTCGCCCCTATCATCGCGGTCATTCCGGCGGTCACGGCGTTCGCGGTGATCCCGTTCGGCCCGACGGTGTCGGTATTCGGGCACCACACACCCCTACAGCTCACCGATCTTCCGGTGGGCGTGCTCTACATCCTGGCGATGACGTCGATCGGGGTGTACGGGATCGTGCTCGCAGGCTGGTCGTCGGGGTCGACATATCCGCTGCTCGGCGGCCTGCGGTCGACCGCGCAGGTGATCTCGTACGAGATCGCGATGGGGCTGGCGTTCGCCGCGGTGTTCCTGCAGTCGAGCACCCTGTCGACGTCCGGCATCGTCGCGGCGCAGGGTGATCGCTGGTTCATCCTGCTGCTGCTGCCGTCGTTCCTGATCTACACCATTTCGATGGTCGGCGAAACCAACCGCGCCCCTTTCGATCTGCCCGAGGCCGAAGGCGAGCTGGTGGGCGGTTTCCACACCGAATACTCCTCGCTCAAATTCGCGATGTTCATGCTCGCCGAATACATCAACATGGCGACCGTTTCCGCGCTGGCCACCACCCTGTTCCTGGGCGGATGGCAAGCGCCGTGGCCGCTGAGCCTGATCGGTGCCACCAATGCGGGCTGGGTGCCGGTGCTGTGGTTCGTGATCAAGATGTGGGTGTTCCTGTTCGTATTCTTCTGGCTGCGCACCACGCTGCCGCGACTTCGCTACGACCAGTTCATGAATCTCGGCTGGAAAGTCCTCATCCCGATCTCGCTGGCCTGGGTGATGATCGTCGGCGTGATCCGCGTGGCCACCGCCGACTCCGACACCTGGGTGGGGGAGACGGTGTTGATCGTCGTCGGGCTGATGGTGGCCGCCGCGACCTGTTACGCGGCGACGATCCCCCTGCGCGCGGCCACCGCCGACCAGCCCGCACCGCCACCGCCGACATTCGACCCGATGGCCGGTGGCTTCCCGGTGCCGCCGCTGCCCGGTCAACGAGCAACCGACCAACCTGTGAAGGAGCGTCTGTAGCATGTCCGATTCTTCAAAACCCGCTCCCCTCAAGGCGCTCGCAGGTTTCGGGGTGACCTTCGGCGGGATCTTCACCGAATCGATCACCGAGGAATATCCGGAGGTCAAACGCCCACCCGCACCGCGTTATCACGGCCGCCACCAACTCAATCGGCATCCCGACGGGCTGGAGAAGTGCGTCGGCTGCGAACTGTGCGCGTGGGCGTGCCCGGCAGATGCCATCTACGTCGAGGGCGCCGACAACACCGAGGCAGAACGCTATTCGGTGGGCGAACGCTACGGCCGGGTGTATCAGATCAACTATCTGCGCTGTATTGGCTGCGGCCTGTGCATCGAAGCCTGCCCCACCCGCGCGTTGACGATGACATCGGAATACGAGCTGGCCGACAATAATCGCGCCGACCTCATCTACGAGAAGGATCAACTGCTCGCGCCGCTGCAACCGGAGATGACCGCACCACCGCATGCGATGGTGCCCGGCGCGACGGACGAGGACTACTACCAGGGCAAGGTACGGCCATGACGCCGGTGCCGGTATCCGGCGTACTCACGCTCGCGGCCGAACGGACGTCGACCGGCGAGGCCGTGCAGTTCTGGGTGCTCGGCACCGTCGCGGTACTCGGCGCACTCGGCGTGGTCACCGCCACCAAGGCCGTGTACTCGGCAATCTTCCTGGCCACGACGATGATCGTGCTCGCCGTGTTCTACGTGGCCCAAGGCGCGCTGTTCCTGGGCGTGGTGCAGGTGGTGGTGTACACGGGTGCGGTGATGATGCTGTTCCTGTTCGTGCTCATGCTGATCGGCGTCGACTCCTCCGACTCACTACGAGAAACGTTGCGCGGGCAGCGAACCGCCGCCGTGCTGATCGCCGCCGGGTTCGCCGGTCTGCTGTGCGCGGGCATCGCGAATGCGACCGTGGTGGCCACGACCGGCTCCGAACCAGGCCCCGTCGCGGCGGAAGGTGTCGGGTCGGTGGAAGAGATCGCCCGACTGATCTTCATCGACTACCTGTGGGCGTTCGAGCTCACAGCTGCCCTGCTGATCACGGCAACCCTCGGTGCGGTGGTTCTCGCGCACCGGGAACGGTTCGAGCCCAAGCGAACTCAGCGCGAAGTGTCCATCGAGCGGTTCCGGCGCGGCGGCAACGCCACCCCGCTGCCCAATCCCGGTGTGTACGCCCGGCACAATGCCGCCGACACCCCCGCCCGGCTGCCCAACGGTTCACTGTCCGAACTGTCGGTGCCCGGACATGTCATCACCAAACAGATCCAGACCGACAGTGCCGGATCCGCACGGGCCGGGGCCGGGCAGGTGCGGTCATGAATCCCGAGAACTACCTGTATCTGAGCGTCATTCTCTTTTCCATCGGCGCCGCCGGAGTGTTGGTGCGCCGCAACGCGATCGTCGTATTCATGTGCGTGGAGCTGATGCTCAACGCCGCGAACCTGTCGTTCGTCACGTTCGCTCGTATGCAGCACAGCACCAACGGTCAGGTGATCGCATTCTTCACGATGGTGGTGGCCGCCGCCGAAGTGGTGGTGGGCCTGGCGATCATCATGACGATCTTCCGCTCACGCCGGTCGGCATCCGTCGACGACGCAGATCTCTTGTCCCGCTAGATCCGCCCTGCCGCTAGGAGGTATGTGCCGATGGGTGCCACGGCGACCGCGAATCTGCTCTGGCTGATCTTCTGCCTGCCGCTGGCCGGGGCGGCCATCCTGCTGCTCGGCGGCAGACGCACCGACCGATGGGGACATCTGCTTGCGACGGCGCTGGCCGGATCATCGTTCCTGTTGTGCCTGCTGATGTTCGCGGGCATGGTGGGCCGCAACGCCGAACACCGCGGCGTCGGCGACGTCCTGTTCAGTTGGGTACCGGTGAGCGAGCTCGACGTCGACTTCGGTCTGCAACTCGACCAGTTGTCGGTATGTTTCGTGCTGCTGATCACCGGCGTCGGGACGCTGATCCATATCTATTCGATCGGGTACATGGAACACGACCCCGATCGCCGTCGATTCTTCGCCTACCTCAACCTGTTCCTGGCGGCGATGCTGATCCTGGTGCTCGCCGACAACTACCTCGGCCTGTATCTCGGCTGGGAAGGGGTGGGCCTCGCGTCGTATCTGCTCATCGGTTTCTGGCAGCACAAACCGTCGGCGGCCACCGCGGCCAAGAAGGCGTTCGTGGTCAACCGGGTCGGTGACATCGGGCTGGCCGTCGCACTCATGGTGATGTTCAACGCCTTCGGGTCGGTGTCGTTCACCGCCGTCTTCGAGGGCGCGCCCGGTGCGGGCGACGGTGTGCTCACCGGCATCGGTTTCATGCTGCTGCTCGCCGCGTGCGGCAAATCGGCGCAGGTGCCGCTGCAATCGTGGCTCGGCGATGCGATGGAGGGCCCCACCCCGGTGTCGGCGCTGATCCACGCCGCGACGATGGTCACCGCGGGCGTCTACCTGATCACCCGGTCCGGGCCGATCTTCGACCTCGCCCCGGCCGCACAGACCGGCGTGGTGGTGGTCGGTGCGGTCACCCTGCTGTTCGGCGCGATCATCGGCTGCGCCAAGGACGACATCAAGAAGGCCCTCGCGGCGTCGACGATGAGCCAGATCGGCTATATGGTGCTGGCCGCCGGACTCGGTCCCGCCGGATACGCGTTCGCCATAATGCACCTGCTCACCCACGGCTTCTTCAAGGCCGGACTGTTCCTGGGCGCCGGCTCGGTCATGCACGGGATGAACGACGAGACCGACATGCGCCGTTACGGCGGACTGCGCACCGTCATGCCGATCACGTTCGCGACATTCGGCGTCGGATATCTCGCGATCATCGGCGTGCCGCCGTTCGCCGGATTCTTCTCCAAGGACCACATCATCGAGGCCGCATTCGCCGAAGGCGGGGTGCGCGGAATCGTCCTCGGGTCCGCCGCTCTGCTCGGTGCGGGCATCACGGCCTACTACATGACCCGCGTCATGCTGCTCACCTTCTTCGGACCGAAACGCTGGGCACCCCAAGCACATCCGCATGAATCACCCGCGTCGATGACGTGGCCGATGATCATCCTGGGTATCGGCTCGGTCGCCGCCGGTGGTCTCCTGGTGTTCGGCGACGGGCTGCCCGGTTGGCTCGAACCCGTGGTGGGCGAACACCACAGCGAACTCGCCATCCCGGTCTGGTCGATGACCGTGATCGTGCTCGCCGCGGTGGCGGTCGGTGCCGCAATCGCCTGGCGGCAGTGCTCGGGTGAGGTACCGGTGGTCGCGCCCGAGGACGTGTCGCCGCTGACCATCGCCGCACGCCGCGATCTGTACGGCGACGCCCTCAACGAGAATCTCCTGATGCGTCCCGGTCAGCAGCTCACCGCTGCCCTTGTCGCGGTTGAGGATTCGGGCATCGACGGCACCACCGAGGCCACTGGACACGGCATCGGATCATTGTCGACACGCCTGCGCGGCTGGCAGAACGGCTTCGTCAGATCGTATGCACTGTCCACGTTTGCCGGTGCGGCAATCGTTCTCGCGACAACTCTGGTGGTGGTGTGGTGATGGGCTGGCTCACTGTTCTCTGGCTCGTACCCGCGGTCGCCGCCGCCGGTGTCGTCGCCATACCGTCGTCGCGGGCCGAGGTCGCGAAATGGGTGGGCCCGGCCGCGGCGATGATCACGCTCGGAATCGCCGGCGGACTGGCCGCCGCCTTCGACACCTCGCCCTCGGCACCCCGCTACCAGTTCACCGAAAACCACAGCTGGATACCCACATTCGGTGCCGGCTACGATCTCGGTCTCGACGGTATCGGCCTGGTGATGGTCCTGCTCACCGCCGCCCTGCTCCCCCTTCTCCTCCTCGCCGCCTGGCGCGACGCGGATTCGGTAGGCGTAAGTGGCGGCAGGATCGGCAGCGTCCAGACGTATGTGGCGCTCATCCTGGCCGTCGAGGCGATGGTCCTGATGAGCTTTGTGGCCCTGGACATCCTGCTGTTCTACATCTTCTTCGAAGCCATGCTCATCCCGATGTACTTTCTCATCGGCGGCTTCGGTGGAACGGCCAACCGGTCGGCGGCGGCACTGAAGTTCCTGCTGTACAACCTGTTCGGCGGACTCATCATGCTAGCCGCGGTTGTGGGCCTCTACATGGTCACCGCCCGGTCCGACATCGGCGGCACCTTCAACCTGCCCGCGATCGCAGATGCCGCCGCAGCCGGGGAACTCGACGCCGGATCGGGCCTGCTGAAAGTCCTGTTCCTCGGTTTCCTGTTCGCATTCGCCGTGAAGGCCCCGCTGTGGCCGTTCCATACCTGGCTGCCCGACGCCGCCGTCGCCGCCACCCCGGCGAGCGCGGTGCTGATGATGGCGATCGTCGACAAGGTGGGAACCTTTGCGATGCTGCGGTTCTGTCTGCAGTTGTTTCCCGACGCGGCGTCGTATTTCGCTCCGGTGATCGCGGCGCTGGCGGTGGTCGGCATTCTGTACGGCGCGATCCTGGCGATCGGACAGCAGGACGTGATGCGCCTGATCGCGTACACGTCGATCTCCCATTTCGGGTTCATCATTCTGGGCATCTTCGCGATGACCGCGCAATCGCAGGCCGGCGCCACCCTGTACATGGTCAATCACGGAATCTCCACCGCCGCACTGTTCCTCGTCGCCGGTTTCCTGGTGTCCCGACGCGGCAGTCGGCTGATCGCCGACTTCGGCGGGGTGCAGAAGGTGGCACCGGTGCTGGCCGGGACATTCCTGATCGCCGGACTGGCCACGCTATCGCTGCCCGGTCTGGCACCGTTCATCAGCGAATTCCTGGTGCTCATCGGCACCTATCCACGCTTCCCGATCGCGGCCGTGGTGGCGACGGGCGCACTCGTGCTGGCCGCGATCTACATCCTGTGGACCTACCAGCGGATGATGGGCGGCCCGGTACGGATACCGAATGCCCCGGCACGGGAAGGTCCCGGAACACAACGTGATCCGGCGCGGACGATGCGGGACATGCTGCCGATGGAGAAGCTGGTGATCGTCCCGATGCTGGTGGCCCTCGTCGCCCTCGGCGTCTATCCGAAACCGGTCCTCGACACCGTGACACCGGCGGTGCAGCACACCGTCACACTCACCGAACCAGGGGGACAGCGATGACTTACGATCCGCCGAGCATCGCCTACGGGGCGCTCTCTCCGATGCTGATCGTCCTGGGTGCCGCGGTGGTGGGAGTGCTGCTGGAGGCGGTGCTGCCACGTGCGGTACGGTTCCGGGCTCAGCTCGGACTGGCGCTGGTGGCTATTGTCGCGGCATTCGCGGCGCTGGTTGTCGTCGCATCGACCAAATCTGAAAGTGTGACCACGGTTTCGGGCGCCGTCGTCCTCGACGGTACGGCGATGTTCCTGCAGGGCACGGTGC
>NZ_JAGQTN010000107.1 GCF_020438995.1 Gordonia sp. (in: high G+C Gram-positive bacteria) | reverse complement strand
CAAACGCGCCAAGGCCGCCGACCTGCTCTTCGGCGGCGCCGACCACCATCGCGCACTCATCACGGAGGGGTACCGTGCAACTCAGCTTTGACGCCGACATCGAGGAATTCCGTGCGGAATTCAGCGCGTTCCTCGATGCGAACCTGCCCGCGGAGGCCGACGCCGGGGAGCGGCCCCGCTCGAGTGCCGACATCCCCGCGTGGGCCCGCACCTGGCAGCGAACACAGTTCGAGGCCGGGTGGCTGCTGCCCGGTAATCCGCCGGAGTTCGGCGGGCGCAACGCGGGCATCGTCGAACAGTTCGTGCACCTGCAGGAACTCTCGCGCCGGCGCATCTACCACAGCTACAACCCGCAGGGGCTGGGCATCATCGCCGCCTCGCTGCTCACCTTCGGGACTCCGGAACAGAAGCAGCGGTGGGCCGTTCCCATTCTGCGCGCCGAGATCACCGCGGCGCTGGGCATGAGCGAGCCCGGTGCCGGATCGGACCTGGCGTCGTTGCGCACCCGGGCACGTCGCGACGGCGACCATTTCGTCGTCGACGGCCAGAAGGTGTGGACCTCCGGGGCCCATCACGCCGACGTGCTGCTCACCTTCGTGCGGACCGACCCGGATGCGCCCAAGCACAAGGGGATCAGCGTTCTGGTGATCCCCACCGACACGCCCGGGGTGACGCGGCGGCCGTTCGGGTCCATCGCCTCCCGCGACGATCACGACTTCAACGAGGTGTTCTTCGAAGGCGTGCGGGTACCCGCGGAGAACCTCATCGGCGACCTCAACGACGGCTGGACCGTCGCCAACGGTTCGCTGGGTCACGAGCGCACTCTGCTGTGGCTGAGCTTCGCCGACCGTCTCGAGGATCTGCTGCGCGATTTTCGGCCCGGCACCCCGCTGGAGAAGGACCGCTACGCCACCCTCGTGATGGATTCGTACGCGCTGCGGCTGCTCGGGTCCAAGGCGCTGGCCCGCGCGGCGCGCGGGGAGCAGGACACACCGTCGCTGTCGGTGCTCAAATTGCTCGGCTCGGAGGCCGTGCAGAGCGCGACCGAACATGCCTTCACCGCCGAGGGCATCGACGGCCTCGTGCATCCGGCACTGACCGCCCCGTACTGCCACATGGATCTGGAAATGCTGTACGCAAGTTGGTTCGAGCGCTATGCGCGCAGCTTCGGGTACACGATTGCCGGTGGAACGTCGGAGATCCAGCGCAATGTGATCGCCGAGCGGATCCTCGGCATGCCGCGACGGTGACCGTCGATGTACATCCGGTATGAGGTCGCCGACCACATCGCCACCATCACCCTCGATCGGCCCGAGGTGGCGAACGTGCAGAATGCCGAACTGCTCGACCAACTCGATCAGGCGTGGACCCGGGCGGCCGCCGACGACGACGTGAAGGTGATCGTGCTGCGCGCCGAAGGCAGACATTTCTCCGCCGGGCATCAACTCGGCGGTGACGGACCGGTGCCGGACAAGATCACGCTGGAAATGGTGTATTCGCACGAATCCCGGCGGTATCTCGACTATTCGTTGCGGTGGCGAAACATCCCGAAACCCAGCATCGCCGCCGTGCAAGGGCGATGTATCGCCGGCGGGTTGCTCCTGTGCTGGCCGTGCGACCTGATCGTCGCCGCCGACGACGCCAGCTTCTCCGATCCGGTGGTGCTGATGGGCATCGGCGGGGTGGAGTACCACGGGCATACCTGGGAGCTCGGTCCACGGAAGGCCAAGGAGATCCTGTTCACCGGGCGCCCGCTGACGGCGCAGGAGGCCGAGCAGACCGGCATGGTCAACAGGGTGGTGCCACGCGACCAACTCGACTCCGAGACAAGCGAACTCGCGCGTCAGATCGCGTCGATGCCGGCCTTCGGGCTGCGGCAGGCCAAACGGGCGGTGAACCAGACGCTCGACGTCCAGGGCTTCTACGCGGCCATCCAGTCGGTGTTCGACATCCATCAGACCGGGCACGGAAACGCGCTGAGCGTGGGAGGCTATCCCGTGCTGGCCGATCTGGCGCGGATGAAGGACAAACTGCGGTGAGAAAAGTTCGCGAAGATGGCCCGGATCGGATCTGTGTATTGTACTCTCATTTGCGAGAACGGCATTTCCGCCGAGGCCGCGCCCACGGTTAGCGGTCATCTCGACACCACCGGGCGACGTAGAGATTACGTCGTCACTGGAGAAGGGAACGCATAATGCGTCAAACAAGGCTGACCCGGGCACTGACGGCATGTTGTGCCGCGGCACTCATAGTCGGCGTGGCCGCCGGCTGCTCCGACGACGATTCGGATTCGGCACCGAGCACGACCAGTTCGGTTGCGGCATCGACCAGTGCCGAGTCCTCCAAGGCCGCTGCTCCGGCCGACCCGGCGGTCACCAAGGAGATCACGGAGGCCTACACCACCTTCTTCAACGGCAAGGCGCCGGCCGCCGACCGCACCAAGCTCATCGAGAACTCCGAGGGCTTCGCCCAGGTGCTCCAGGGGATGGCCGCCGATCCGCAGGCACAGGGCACCACGGTGACCGTCAAGGGTGTGACGCTGACCGACGACACCAACGCGGACGTCACCTACGACCTGCTGCTCAACGGCACCCCCGCACTGCCGGACCAGACCGGGCAGGCCGTCAAGGTCGACGGCACCTGGCGAGTGGCCACCGCCACCTTCTGCGCGCTGTTGTCCATCCAGGGCAAGGGTGACGCGATCCCGGCCTGCAGCTGATCTCGGCTTCGCACCTCGACCTGCAGTGGTCCCCCATTGCCGGTCGAGGTGCGAGCTCGCGAGCCTCGAAACCCCGTACGACGACTATGTCCGCAACAGCCTCCCGGTTGGAAGTTGTTGCGGACATTGTCATCTCACGGGGTTTCGAGGCTCCTCGCCTAGCGGCTCGTCGCACCTCAACCGGCGAAGTCTGACTCCCGTGCCCTGCGCACCTGGATCACTACCCGCGTCTGGCGGCTCGTCGCGCCTCAACGGGCGACGTCTGACTCCCGTGCCCTGCGCACCTGGATCACTACCCGCGTCTGGCGGCTCGTCGCGCCTCAATCGGCGAAGGCTGACTCTCATGCCCTGCGCACCTGGACCACTACCCGCGCCTTAACCGCAATACCGTTCAGTTAGTGCGCACCGGCGTGTAGGTGGGTGGCCCTGCGGGTTGGGGCCAGTGCTGGTGGTGTGCTCGTTTGACGTGCCATTTGGTGTATTTGCGTTTGACGACGCGGGGGTTGCT
>NZ_JAGQTN010000106.1 GCF_020438995.1 Gordonia sp. (in: high G+C Gram-positive bacteria) | reverse complement strand
TGGTGTCGTGTTCTTTCACCCAGCCTGGGCCAGGTTTCGAACGACCTAGCGAACCGCCGGATGCGAGGCCCGCACGTCCGGTGGTGTGAGAGGAGGGCCGGGAAACCCGGCCCTCCTACTCGATTCCTACGGCCAAAGGACTGGCGACCGCAGGGTCACCTGGTGTCACACGTCGGGGCAAGGTAACTTGTATTTGTGCAGAACGATCCGCGGATCGCGGCCACCGCCTACCGGCACGGCATCGACTCCGCCGACATCCTGCATGCCTGGCGCAACGTGATCAGCGCCGGTATCGGGACCAACGACATGGACATTGCCGTCGGTCCCCGCCGAAGACGGCACCCTCCTGGAGATCGGCTTCATCCGCTCGAGCGATGAGGTCGTGATCCTTCACACGATGACCGCCCGACCCAAGTTCCTTCGATGAAAGGTGTGATGACCATGCCCCGCACGGTTGACGAAATCCTGGCCCACGCCGAAGAACTCGCCGACCGGTTCGAGTCCGACGACTTCGACGCCGACATGATGACCCCAGCCGAATACGAACTGGCCTGCGCTGCGCGTGAACGCGCCGCCGTCGAAGTGCGTGTCCGCAACGCCGTTACCGCACTGCGGGGTACCGGTGTCCCATGGGCTCGAGTCGGTGAGCTCATCGGCACCAGCGGCGAAGCCGCCCGCCAGCGCTACAGCGCCTGACAGCGGACTCTCGCGACGTGACCAGCGCGGCCGACGAATTTACCGGTTCCATCCGCGCCACCCGGTCCGCCCAGCCCGATCCGGTTCCGGCCACCAACAGCAGGGTGGTCAGCAGCAGACCCAACGCGGCCTTGGAAACCTACCTCGCTGAGCACTCGGCTTAGGGGAGAGATTGGGGCGCTTGTGCGCGTGGCCTGAGACCATACCCGGCGGCATAGCCCCAGGGCGTCACCACACGCCCGGTACTCACGTCATCTGACCAGTGTCTTGAGTCGCGTGGTCAGCGTGGTCTGCAGTGCTGCGAGTGCGTCGCCGATCGTGTTCCCGACGAACTGAGGCCAGCCGATACCGGCCGGGTTGCGGAGTTGGTCCACGATCTGCTGCACCAGATCTGGCTGCGCCGCAGTCGTCGGCCCCTTCGCGTAATCGACGAGCTTGTCGTACGGGAAACCCGGGCCGGGGTCGGTGTGGTCGGTGCCGCCCCACACACGGGTGTCGTCGTGTCCGCAGATGCCGGGTAGCTCGGCCACCGAAACCTTGCGCAGCGGGATGTCGTAGCGGTCGGACCAGTACCGCACCACGGATGCGGCGGCACGCAGCATCGTGTCCTGCGCAAGCCATTCCCAGCGCGTCTGCTCGGCGTTGCCGACAACGCACAGGTGCAGCAGGATGTTGTTTCCCTGATTCCCGGTCGACCATGTCGCCCAGTCGTCGGTGTTCTGCCGAATCCGTTTGCCGTCCACGCCGACCATCACGTGATACGAGCCCGTCCGAGTCCGCACCTGGTAGGAGGTCACAGCGTCGGCTGTGGAGCTGGTCGCGGTCGCGGACTTCCCGGACTCGGTGGTGTGGATGCAGATCCCCTGGATTCCTGCCGTCGAACGTGGGCCCCCGAATCCGAATTCGTCCGAGCGGTCGCTGTCGTAGTAAGTCTCAGACATGGCCCCGATAGTAGGGGTCGGCCCGTCGTCGCTGCCCACCGATGCTCTTGGTGTGCTCAACGCCACGCCGCGGACTGCACTCCGCGATCTGTTCGGGGCGGTGCGTCGAACACAGTCGTCGTGACACAATCGGGCAGGTGACACGCGCTGATGAGGCCGCATGGGTGGCAGCCCTGATCGATGCGGAGAACCGTGCCGAAGAACTGTTCGGCGAGGTCGTGGCGAGCGGGCTGATCACGCCGGGGATAACCGAACGAGAATTGAGTACCGCAATCCGGGATCTGGCCGCCGACGCCTTCGGAATCACCCGCTACTGGCACAAGCGGATCGTGCGGGCCGGGACCAACACCCTGCACCCGTATCGCGAGAATCCACCGGACCGCGTTATCGCCGCCGACGACATCGTCTTTCTCGATTTCGGTCCGCTCCTGGCCGACTGGGAGGCCGACTTCGGCCGCACTTACGTGCTCGGCGACGACCCGGACAAGCTCGCAGTGCGCGACGCACTCGAACCGGTGTGGCTGGCGGGGAGGGCGGTTTTCGACGCCGATCCCGACATCACCGGTGAAGAGTTGTATGACGCGGTGGTGGCGATCGCCGAAGACGCCGGGTTCCTCTTCGGTGGCGATATCGCCGGACACCTCGTCGGCGACTTTCCGCACGAATCGATTCCCGGCGACAAGATCGCCTCCTACATCGCCCCGGGTTCGACGACGCGCCTGCGTGATCGGTTACCCGACGGCACCCTTACGCACTGGATCCTCGAAATCCATCTCCTCGATCCCGACCGGCGTTTCGGTGGATTCCACGAGCAACTGCTCGATATCCGCCGCCACTGAATCCCGTACCAGGATCGGAGGTGACCGACAATTCGGTAATCTACTGTCAGTATGTGGCACCTGGATTCCGAATTAAGTTCTAGGAGAGCCATTTCCAGAGTTTGGGGGGGCGGCCGCCGGTGGCGGCGGCGGTGCCGGCTTCGGTGAGGTTCGGGTTCTTGGCGAGGTCGCGGTTGAGGTTGGCGCGGTGCGGGGGGCTGCCGTCGAGTTGTTCGGTGATGGCGACGGCGTCGGTGGCCGAGAACACCGGTCCGGTGAGGGCGCGGGTGAACGTCGTGTCGCGCCACAGCTTGTCGGCCAGCAGTGATCGTGTGGCGACGACCATCGCGGTGTGGTCGAAAGCCAGCTTCGGCACCGCGTCGAAGGTGATCCACTGGGCATGGGCGGCGTTGCGGGCTGCCGTGTCATCGAAGACCGCCCACATGGCGATCGACAGGGACGGGCCGCGCGGGTCTCGGGCGAGTTCATCGAAGGTGAGCAACTGGCCGAGTGCGTCCGGCGCACCCAGCCCGAGTTTGGTGAGGGCGCGCAGCGCGGCGTCGCGCAGACGTTCACCACTGGTCACCACCACCCCCGGCAGGGCCGGTTTCCCGGTGAACGGTTCCTTGTCGCGCCGGTGCACACCGACGACGACGCGACGGTCGTCGCGCCGATAACTCAGCGCGACGACGTCGACACACACGATGCTCAGCAGATGAGGTTCGGGCACAACATCCTTCGGTCGGTTCGCTGTGGGCCGTCCGCGGCGAGGACCGTCGGGCACCCGGTTGCCGAACCTATCAGCTCGAGCACGCCTTCGGGAGTGCCGGGCAGTGGCCGGTAGTCCGGTCGTGCCGCCCACGCCCGCGCCGTCAGCGTCTCCAGCTCGGCGATGCCGGTGCCCGACGGCTGCGGCAGTGGGTCGGTGACCCCGGACCAGCCGGTGGCCACGAGCAGTTCCCGGGTACCCACAGCATCCAGGTGCGAAACCCCGATACCGTCGACTCCGCCCGCCGCCCTGATCGCATACCGGAGTGCGGGAAGATCCAGATGCCCTGTCCGCCAGCCGCCCTGGTAGCGGCCCTCGCGGTTGTGGACGTCGGGCAGATCGAGGGACGGATCCTCGGTGGGCATGGGGCCCGCGCCGTGCCGGGTCGCGTAGCTGCGGGTCAGCCCCAGGACATACGGACGATGACCCGCCGCCCGGAGTTCACCGGCGAGCCCGGCAGGGGTGATCGTCGACCATGTGGTGTACGGGTGAAAACCGAGCCATTCGTCGAGCAGCACGCCCTGGCTGCCCTCGAAGATCACCGTGCCCGACGACAGCGCCGCCACCAGGTGCGCGTCGATGTCGTCGACGAAGGTCAGCAGCACCGCGATGTCGCACAACGCGTCGGCGATCGCCACCACCGGCTCGTGGGTCGCGTCTGGGTGATCGGCCGAATCCAGCAGCGGCCGTGCGTAATCGGCCAGTGCGTCCAGTGCGGCGACGGTGGCCGTGCGGTCCCGAAGCATGCCGACGGTGAGCGCGGGGGAGGCGGGCACATCCGCGTGCACCGGGAAGTTTCCGATCGAATCACCCTGCCGTGCATGAGCTTCGACCGCCAGTGCGTAGGCACGGGTTTCGCCGATACCCTCTCCGCACGAACCGTGCCGGCCATCGCCGCGCGCGATCTCGCGCGCTCGATTCATCGCCACATGAATCGGCGTCGTCACCAGAGCGCCAGGGTCGACGGTGACCAGCCCAAGCGGGTCACCGACCCCGAGAGCCGCCAGTTCGGCAGCCTCGGCGGCCAGCGAGATCGGATTGACCATCATCGGTGCCCGCAGAATCGTGCGCACGCCCCGCAGCGTGCCCGACCCGAACTGCCGGAACGTGTGCTGCCGCGGCCCGTGACACACGTTGTGCGCGGCCTGCGCTCCCCCGGACCAGCGCACCACCGCCGCGGTGTCGCCGATCGTGGAGGCCAGATAATCGACTGTGGCGCCTTTGGATTCGTCGCCATAGCCGAGACCGACCACCACGATGGGCGAGCCCTTCGGGCGCACTATCGGCGAGCCCGTACGCCGCACGGTCACAGATCCGCCGGCAATCGGCCGCCACCGGTGGTGACCGAGCGCCCCGCGAACGGTTTCAGGGCCTTACCGACGGCGCCGTGGGTGGTGGAACCGGCGGCCTTCAGATCCGCCAATCCGTCCTTGAGGTCGATGGCGTCCTCGGTCATCCCGATCGTCAGCGCGATCAGGTCGGCCACCCCGTCGGGGTCATCGAGTTTGAGGAAGCGCTCACCGACCAGCGGTCGCCAGTGGTTCTCGATCTCCGGATCGTCGTAGTAGCTGGTCAGATTGGGCAGCACGTAGAACGTGTGCCACCGCTGGGCCAGCTCCCGGTACACCTGGTCGACCCGCAGGTCCTCGGTGAGTTCGTCGCCGATGATCCGTCGCACCGACTGCGCGTACACGGCGGCCTTGTTCATCTCGTCGCCGATGAAGAACACATATCCCTTGCGGCCGCGCTTCTCCCAGGCGTCGGTCTGGGCGCGGGTGTTCAGGAAATAGGCGGCGAGGGCGTAGCCTTCGCGTTTGTCGCCACCGCCACCGCCTTCCAGGAAGATGTCACGCAGTTGGTCGTCGATGCGGTTGTCCGATTCGAACTGTCCGACTTGCAGTGGCACGTCGTCGAATTGATCGTCACCGATCGCCCCGATCATGATCTGCGGATCGGCCACGTAGCCACCCCGGGTGAGTAGTCCGAGCAGGTCGCCGAGCCGCTTCTGCACGGTCACCGGCACCATACCCATCGATCCGGTGACGTCGAACAGGACGACGATCGGTGTCGACGCGGGGTGTTCGTCGCTGTCGCGGGCCTCGCGGCTCTGCGCACCGAACACGTCGAGCGCGGGGGCCGCGGTGCGCTGATCGCGCGGCAGGTTGCGCATGGTGTTGCTGTATCCGAAGTCGGGATCTCCGGCCGCCTTGCGGGCCGCCGCGGCAGCCTGGAAAGCGCTTGTGTCCCAATATCCTCCACCCATGATGGGCCTCCTATCAGTTGTTCTTGGATCTGCCGGGAATGGTGAACGGCCGGAATCGTCTGCGGCCGTACACGTGTCGTAGCAGCAGGTCGTATTCGGCCAGCTGCCTTTCGGGGGAAAGCCGTTGCGCCGCACGCATGAACTGCGACTGGCGCGGTTCGCCCGGTGCGAGCATGGCATCGGTGAGATCGGCCAGGGCCGCACCGTCGCCACCGAGCGCGGCTGTCCATCCGGTGAGCAGCACACCGTGCTGCTCGGGTTCGATGAGGACGGTGTCGACGGTGAGGGCGCCGTGCGCGCGGCCGGCGGCGGCCAGCGTCATCAGGATCCGGCGCAGCATCCACGCCCAGTCCCGGCCGTCGAGGCCATCGGGATAGGCCTCGCGCACCTCACGCAGCGACACCATCGTCTCCGGTATCCGGTACGCAATCCAGCCGCGTCCGTCGGTGACCGCGGCGTCGACGGTGTCGGGGACGAATGCCGACATTCCGCGCGCCGCGACATCGGGCCACACCTCGCCGAGTGCACTCGTGCATCGGCCGCCGGCGGTCCGGTCGAGTTCGACCCGCTCGCCGGGCTCGCCGGTGCCGTAGCAGGCGACACGATCGTTGGCCCACAAGCGGTTTCGCAGCGCGTAGGTGCCGCCGGCGCCGACCACATGCGGACTCGATGCCGCATCGGTGCCCCGTCGCCAGTCCGCGTACAGCTCCGACAGTCGCGCCGCCACATCGGTGTTGTCGCGCCCGGTCGTGGCGCCGCGGTCGGGGTGGACCGCCATGAGCAGTGATCGGAACCGGAGACGGGCGGCCCTGCGGTCGGTATCGCTGCCGGGGTCGCCGTCGAACAGGTCGCGGGCGGTGCCGGCACGGCAGATCAGGTTGATCGCCTGTCCGGTGGTCGTCTTCCTCATATCTTTTACTCTAACAGAGTAAAAGATTCTGTCAACAGATCTCTGCCCGCCGCCGGATTACGGGTCTACGGTGGATGGATGAGTACGGAAATTCCGGTTCCGCCGCCGACCCTCGCCCTCGACCCGGAGCCCGCGCTGCGCGACAACCGCGCCAGGGAACGGTTCGAGCTGTGGTCCGGTGACGAGCTCATCGGCTTGGAGGGATACCGGCGGCACGATGACGGCACCATCGTTCTGCTGCACACGGTTGCCACCGATGCTTACGAGAGAAAGGGTTTCGCCCGATTTCTGGTGCATTCGGTGCTCGACGAGGTTGCCGCGGAGGGGCTCAAGATCGTCCCGGTCTGTACCTATGTCCAGTCGTTTCTGACGCGCTTCCCGCAGTACCAGGCGTTGGTCGCCGACGACCCCGACGACCCCGACAACCCCGGTTCGTGAGCTATGCCCGGGGTGTGAGCATCGCGCGCACCGACGCGTAGCCGTCGGGCCGGATGGCCGACGACGCGTCGAAGATCTGTACCGGGCTGCCCGGCTCGTCGTAGCGTGACCAGCCGGGCTCGCCCTTGGTTACGAAACTAACTGCCGCACAATGTAGTTCATCAGCCAGCTGTTGCGGCGGGTAGGGTCCGGCGATGGGCTCCACCGCCGGGCCGTCGAGGCAGTCGAAGAAGAACGGCACATCGATGCAGTGCCCGGCCACTCCGTTGTTCGCCGACGGCCACGAGAACCGGTACGCCCAGGTGGGTCCCGGTCCGCGGGCATGCAGCATCCGCAGCACGTTGGCCCGGAAACACGCGTCGGTCAGTACCCGGCCCGCCAGCCGCACCTTGCCCAGCGCCGCCACGTCCGCGTTGTCGGCGAGGTACGCGGTCCGGCTGTCTCCGGTCAGTCCGGCCAGTCGCAGGACACCACTACGGGGAACCCACCGCAGTATCTTCGCGGCCCGGTCGGGCATCATCGTGAATTCATCGTCGGCGGAACCGACCACGAACGGCTTGTCGCCGCCGACGCCCTGGCGCAACGACGCCAGCGGTGATCGCGGGATAAGATCGCCGTCGACGGTCGGGCCCAGCGGCAATCCACCGGTCCTCATCGATTTCAGTGTGCGCAGGTTGATCGACGTCTCGGCCTCCTGTAGCTCGAGAACGCGTTCCTCGGTCACGGCCGACCATCCGGCGCGGGTCGGGGATACTTCGGCCCGTTCGGCCAAGGACCGTCCGAGTGACTGCGCCCTGGCCGCGGGTAGCGCATTCACCGCCCCCGACATGCAGTACGCGCCATGGAACAGATGCTGCGCGGCTTCCATGCCGAGCAGCGTGGTGACCGCACCGCCGCCCGCCGACTGCCCCGCGATGGTCACCCGGCCGGGGTCGCCCCCGAACGCGGCGATGTTGCGCTGGACCCATTCCAGCGCCAGCAGCCAGTCGCGCACGCCCCGGTTCGACGGCGCCCCTTCGATCCATCCGAAACCATCGAAACCGAGGCGGTAGGAGATGGTCACCGTGACCACGCCGTCTCGGTTGAAGTTGCGGCCGTCGTACCAGGGGCTGGCCGGCGATCCGGCACTGTAGCCGCCACCGTGAATCCACACCATCACGGGAAGACCCGGAACCTGTTGCCGCGGAAGGGGAGTGAAGACATTGACGTTGAGGGTGCTCGCACCCGGCACGCTCGGCTCCGGGATGAGTGTGACACCCGGGTCGCCGCGCTGCGGGGTGGCGCCGAATCCGGCCGCATCGAGAACACCGTCCCACGGCGCTTTCGGGACGGGGGCGGCGAATCTGAGCTCACCGACCGGTGGCTCGGCGAACGGGATCCCCAGAAACGCCGCAGATAGGGGCGTGCCGGACAAAGGTTCGCCCGACAAGGATGCGCCGGTGGTAGGCCGCCACCGCCCGCGCACCCGGCCCTCCGCCGTGACGACCTCCGGATGCTGTGCCGGCTGCGGCGAGTCCCAACCCATGGCACGAATGTACCCGGCGCCGCGGCCGGCGCGTACGGACCGGACCGACGCGTCCGTCAGTCGCGCAGCAGAGGGAGCAACTCGGTGCCCTGGCGTTCGATCTCGCGGAGATACGGGGTGTCGGACAGCACGAACTGAGTGATACCCAGGTCGGCGTATTTGCGCAGGGATTTGGCGACGTCCTCGGCGGACCCGACCAGCCAGGTGGTGCCGGCGCCGCCACCCCCGAATTTGCCGGGCGTCGTGTACAGGTTGTCATCGAGCACTTCGCCGCGCGAGGCCAGATCGAACAGGCGACGCTGGCCGACGGCTTCGCGTCGGCGCACGAAATCGGTGGTGGCGGTCACGGATTCGGCCATCTTCGCCACTCTGGCCTGCGCCTCCTCCCACGCCTGGTCGGTGGTGTCCCGGATGAAAGTGGTGATGCGCAAACCGAATTCGAGTGGAGCGTGCTGCCGGTCGACGGTCTCCGACAGTTTCTTGAGCCGGTCGATGCGTTCGGCGACACCGTCGAGCGGCTCGCCCCAGAACAATTGGACGTCGGCCTCGGCGGCGGCCACCCGTTCGGCGGCCTCCGACGCCCCGCCGAAGTAGATCTTCGGGTGCGGCCGACCTTCGCGTGCGGCGATTCTCGGTACAGCGGTGGAGTTTTCGACCGAGAAGTGTTCACCGCGATAGGTGAGGTTCTCTTCGGTCCACAGTCTGCGGATGATCTGGATGAATTCGCGGGTCCGGTCGTAGCGATCGGCCTGCTGTGCCTCGCCGTCACCGTAGGCGCCGAGATTGTCCTTCCCGGAGACGATGTTGATCCGTACCCGGCCGCCGCTGAGATGGTCGAGCGTTGCCACCGACGACGCGAAGTTGGCCGGCCGCCAATAACCGGGCCGCACCGCGATCAGTGGCTCGAATGTGCTGGTGCGCGCGGCGAGTGCGGTGGCCACCGTGAAGGTGTCCGGACGTCCCCACGAGGTGCCGATGAGCGCGCCCTGCCAGCCGTTGCGTTCGAGGGCCAGCGCGTGCTCGGTGAGTGTGTCGAGACTGTTGTGGCCGTCGACGGCGGTGTCGCCGCGATGACCGGGCTCGTTCTGATTGGGGATGTACCAGAGGTATTCGGTGTCGGCGATGCTCATGACTGCTTTCCCGCTCGGCGATGGCTGAGGACTCCACGAAAGCTAGTGCCGCACAGTGGTTTCGCGTCGACTTGAGATCACCGCGGGCACAACAGGTGACGACGAATGCTGCCGGGTGGTTGTCTGTCGGCCGGATCGCCCCGCCGATGACCCACTCGACCGGAAGGAAGCCCGTGTCCCACGGACCCACTGAACTGACCTACACCGCCGACCCGGATCGCTACGACGACGCGTCGTTCCGGCGTACCGGACGCTCGGGCCTCGACCTTCCCGCGTTCTCCTTCGGGCTGTGGCAGAAGTTCGGCAGCGACTACCCCTACCAAACGCAGCGCGAGATCATCCTGCACGCTTTCGATCTGGGTATCACCCATTTCGACAACGCTGACCGCTACGGTCCGCCGCATCGGTCCGCTCAGCAGAACTTCGGCCGGGTGCTGGCGAAAGACCTTGCGCCGTACCGTGATGAGCTGATCCTGTCCACCAAGGCGGGCAATCCTATCGGGCCGAGTCCGTATCTGAAGGGCGGCTCACGCAAATCGCTGCTCGCCTCGCTGGATCACAGTCTGCGCGACCTGGGCACCGACTACGTCGACATCTTCTATCACCACAGCCCCGACGAGTCCACGCCGTTGGAGGAGACCGTGTCCGGTCTGGTGTCGGCGGTGCGGCAGGGTAAGGCGCTGTACGTCGGCATCTCCAACTATCTGCCCGAACGAGCCCATGCCATCTCCGAAGCCCTTGCCGCCGAGCATGTTCCGCTGCTCATTCATCAGCCGCGGTACTCGATCTTCGACCGGCGCATCGAACAGAACGGGCTACTCGACACCGCCGAGCGTGACGGCTTCGGGCTTATCGTGTATTCGCCTCTGGCTCAAGGACTTCTGACCGACAAATACCTGGAGGAGATTCCGGACGGTGCGCGGGCGGTCAACTCGACATTCCTGAACCCCCGTGTCATCGATGACACCTACCGGCAGCGTGCCCGCGAGCTGAACAAGCTCGCCGAGTCCCGTGGACAGTCGCTGGCGCAGCTGGCGTTGCAGTGGGTGCTGCGCCGCCCGCAGGTGACCTCGGCGCTTATCGGTGCCAGCTCCACCTGGCAGCTCGATCACAATGTGGCGGCCCTGAACTTCCCCGATTTCACGGACGAAGAACTGGCCCTTATCGACGAACACGGCGTGCACGGAACCGGGCTCGGCCTCTGAGACCTCCGAGTCTCTGGGGCTTCCGAGTCTCTGGGGCCTCGAATCTGGGACCTCTGAGCGGGACCGGACACGGGTCGTTCGACGTACTCGACGGGACTTTGGTCTGGTGAAGCTGAGCCTTGCCTGAGCGTACATTTCTCATCTGAGGTGAGAAATGTCTGAATCAGCCCAGCACACAACGACGTCCGCCGATGCCGATGGCCCCGCCCGCATCCGGCGCAGCACGCTCGATCGTGTGCATCCCGGCCACACCGCGACCGTCGTGGGAATCTCCGGCAACGCGGAACCACATGTGGCACACCGTCTCGCGGTGATGGGTCTCGTGCGCGGGACCGAGGTGACGGTATTGCGTGCGGCGCCGTTGCGTGATCCGCGCCAGTATCGTTTCCGGGACACCTCGATCTGCCTGCGCGGGGCGCAGACCTCGCTGATCGAGGTCGACATCGACGAGCCTGCCGGGGCGGCATCATGAGCGAGCACTGCGAACACGGCCACGAGACCGAGACAACTTGTCCGCATTGTGATTCCGGAACGGCGGTCTCGACGAAGGTGCTTGCCTCGTCGTCGGCGAAAGTGGCACTCGTCGGTGCGCCCAACACCGGAAAGTCGACGGTGTTCAACGCCGTCACGGGGCTGAAGGCGAAAACTGGCAACTATCCCGGCGTCACGGTCAGCAGAACCGTCGGCATCGTGAAGACCGCCGACAAACAGATCACCCTCGAAGACCTTCCCGGTACCTACGACCTGACGCCCGTCAGCATCGATGAGAAGGTCGTCTCCGACGTGCTCGCGGGAAAGATCACCGGCGTGGCCAAACCCGACGCCATTCTGCTGGTGGCCGACGCCGGAACCCTGCGCCGCTCGTTCGGCCTGATCGCCGACGTCATCTCGCTCGGCCTGCCGACCGTCCTGTGCCTGACGATGATCGACGAACTCACCCGCCGTGGCGGATCAGTCGACTCCGGCAGACTCGCCACGGCACTTGGTATTCCGGTGGTGGCCATCGACGGCCGGCGCAAAGGCTCGGGCACGCAGGTACGTTCGCTGCTCGGCGACATCACCGGCTGGGCGCATCCGGTGATCGGCCCGCCGTCATCGGGCACCGAGGAATGGGCGGCGTGGACCGAATCGGTACTGGCCGAATCCGACTACCGGTCGCCGCGGCCCGACCCGCTCACCGAACGCATCGACCGTTTTCTGCTGCATCCGGTGCTCGGGACACTGATCTTCTTCGCGGTGATGTTCGGCTTCTTCCAGACCATCTTCGCGCTGGCCGCACCGCTGCAGGACTATGTCGAAACCGGATTCGCCGAACTCAGCACCTGGGTGTACGACGTCGGCGGTGACAACTGGTTCACCGGATTTGTCGCCGACGCGCTCATCGGTGGTGTGGGCGGCGTGCTCGTGTTCGTACCGCAGATCGCATTGCTGTTCGTTCTCATCACATTCCTCGAACAACTCGGATATCTCTCGCGCGCGGCGTTTCTGATGGACCGCGTGATGGGCACAGTCGGTCTGGAAGGCCGGGCGTTCGTGGCGATGCTCTCGTCGGTGGCGTGCGCGATTCCCGGAATCATGGCAACACGCACCATGCCGTCGGCGCGGCAGCGGTTCGCCACCATGATGTCGCTGCCGCTGATGACGTGTTCGGCGCGAATGCCGGTGTACACCCTGCTCATCGGAATGCTCATCGCGTCGGACTCGAAGGTGTGGATCTTCAACGCCCAAGGTGCCGTGCTGTTCGGCCTGTATCTGCTCGGCGCGATGTCGACGATGACCGTCGCCAAGATCATTTCGGTGTTCTCTGCGCGCCGCGGGCCGATGATGCCGTTCACGATGGAGATGCCGCCCTACCGGGTGCCGTCGTGGAAGCTGATGCTCGTCGAGATCTGGTCGCCGGTCAAAGGTTTCATCCGCAAGGCGGGCACCATCATCCTGTTCGCGACCGTGGTGCTGTGGGCGTTGCTCAATTTGCCCATGCGCTCGGATGCCGACCTCGTTTCCGCCGGTATCGACCCCACCGACTCGACCGCGGTGTCGACGTACACGATGAACAACAGCATCGCGGCAAGTCTTGGGCACGGCGTCGAACCGGTCTTCGATCCGCTCGGCTTCGACTGGAAGACCAATGTGGCGGTGTTGTCGTCGCTGGCCGCACGCGAGACGTTCGTCGCGACGCTGGGCCAGATGTCGGCGGCCGAGGATCCCGAGGACCCGGCTTCCCGGCTCGAAGCGGCACGCTACGACGACGGCGAGAACAAGGGGGAGAAGGTCTTCACCCCGCCGACCATCGTCGCGCTGCTCATCTTCTTCGTATACGCGCTGCAATGCACCTCGACGCTGGCCGTGCTGCGGCGGGAGACGGCCACCTGGCGCTGGCCGCTGATCATCTTCGGCGCGTACTCACTGCTGGCGTGGATGATGGCGTACATCGCGCACACCATCGCCGTCTGGGTGTGGTGATGCCGGCGGTGCCGAACGTTGTTGCCATGCATCCAGAACCAGGCGAGCTGCCGGGGCAGATCCGGTGGATCATCCCTCCCGGCGTCCTGGATATCCGGGGACCGGTCCGCGCACCGCGCGAGCTCGGCCGGATGCAGAACGACGGGACGATCGGTGAGATCATCGTGGGTCCGCGTTCGGTGCTCATCACCGCGGACTCGTCGGCGTGGCGGCGGATCGGACCGGCCGTCCGTACCGCGCTGACCGACGCGCTGCGCACCCCCGGCGACTGGCTCCCGAGCGCGAAGGTCCCCGGTGCTCGCGCGTCCTCGGACGGGGCGATTGCCGACATCGCCCGCGACGTGATCAGGACCCAGGTCGGGGATTACGTACGTTCACACGGCGGCCGGATCGAGCTGATCGATGTGTCCGACGGCGTGGTCACGGTAGATCTGGGCGGTGCGTGCCGAGGATGCCGCGCCGCGCACGACACCCTGCGGTCGGGTTTCGAGGGCGAACTACGTCGCCGGTGCCGCGACGTCGTCGGGGTCCGCGCCCGAGGCGATTGACGTAGGGGACTGTCGGCGGATCGGGGCTCGTTCCGTCGTTCGATGCGCTCATCGCCTTCGTCGGGTAAGGATGGGTGACATGATCACAGTCGAACACCTCACCAAGAGATACGGCGACTATGTCGCGCTCGATGACGTGTCATTCACTTCAAAACCGGGACGGGTCACCGGTTTCCTCGGTCCCAACGGCGCCGGGAAATCGACGACGATGCGCATCATCGCAGGTCTGACGCCGGCCACGGCCGGAACGGCCACCGTCGGCGGTGTCGTATACCGCGACATCCCCAATCCCTCCACCCAGGTCGGCGTGCTGCTCGACGCGTCGGCACAGCACGCCGGACGCACCGGTGCCGAGATCCTGCACCTGAGCGCGATGACGCTCGGGGTGAGCCGCGCCCGCGTCGAGCAGATGCTGGCGATGGTCAGCCTCACCCCGGAGGAGGCCAAGCGCCGCGTGCGCAACTACTCACTCGGTATGCGCCAGCGCCTGGGTATCGCGAACGCGCTGCTGGGTGACCCGCGGATCCTGATCCTCGACGAACCAGCCAACGGACTCGATCCGGCGGGAATCCACTGGATGCGGACACTCCTGCGCGACTACGCCGACCGAGGCGGCACGGTGCTGCTGTCCTCGCATCTGCTGCATGAGATCGAGATCATCGCCGACGACCTGGTGGTCATCGGGCACGGTCGGATCGTCGCGCAGGGCACCAAGGATGAACTGCTCGCAGGCAACGGAACCCGCGTGCGGTCGCTCGACGACGGCGCGCTGGCGCAGGCCATGACGGACGCCGGTATCGTTGCCCGGCCAGTCGTCGAGGGCGGCTTCATCGCCGACGCAGCACCCGAGGACATCGGCCGGCTCGCCGCCCGCATCCAGATCCCGCTCGTCGAACTGCGCCCGGGCGACGGGGCCAACCTCGAACAGATGTTTCTCGATCTCACCGCGGCGACCGCGCGTGAGGGTTCAGCCACCCAGGGGGCACCGCAATGACCACTTCAGCCACCCCGACAACCACAGGAGTCGGCGCGGGAAGGTCCGGCATTCCGTTGAGCCGGCTCATCCGAGTCGAGATGCGCAAACTCATCGACACCCGCGCCGGATTCTGGCTGATCGCCTCCATCGGCCTGATCACGCTGGCCGTGATGATCGGCCTGCTCGCAGGCAACCGGAACAAGCCGGAGAATCTGAGCTTCGGCGAGATCTTCGGCCTGATGAACATTCCCACCGCGATCATCCTGCCGGTCATGGCGATTCTGCTGGTCACCGGCGAATGGAGTCAGCGCACCGCGCTCACCACATTCGCGATGGAACCCCGCAGGGAGCGGGTGGTCATCGCCAAACTCGTCGCCGCATTCGCCGCTGCTGTGGGGGCTGTCGCGCTCAGCCTCGTGCTGGGCGCCATCGGCACTGTCATCGCCGGAATTCTCTATTCCGATCCGGCCGGGTCGTGGTCATTCTCGGCCGCCGGTATCGTGAATGCGTTTGTCATCCAGATCTTCGGTCTGCTGCTCGGATTCGGGTTCGCGGCGCTGATCCTCAACACGCCGGGTGCGATCGTCGCCTACTTCGCGTTGCCCACCGCTCTGAGTATCGTCTCGGAGCTGTTGCCCTCGTTCGGCGACAGCGTGGGTGAATGGATTGATTCGGGGGCCACGCAGGTTCCGTTCCAGTCCGGTGACTGGGCCACGGGCGGCGAATGGATGCGCTTCATCGTCTCGGGCATCGTCTGGATCGGAATTCCGTTGGCGTTCGGAATTCTGCGGATTCTGCGGACCGAGATCAAGTAGCCACTCAGGGCAAGATCACCCGTACCAGCACAGATGCGCCGCCGGCTACCGGAGCCGGCGGCGCATCTGTGCTGGGTGGGCGAAGATTCAGCGGGCGGACTCGTATGCCTCGATGACGCTGTGCGAGATGCGGCCGCGGTCGCTGACCTCATAGCCGTTGGCCTGTGCCCACTCGCGGATCGCCTGGGTCTGTTCCTTGGTCCTGCCGCTGCCGCTGCGGGTTGCCACGGCGCGGCGAGCGCCACGGGCGGGCGCGGTGACGCGGGAGACATCGATATACGTCGCGAGGGCGTCACGGAACGCCTGGGCATGTTCCGCCGAAGTGTCGAACTCGTACGTCTTACCGTCGAGGCTCCACTCGATGGTTTCGTATTCATCGAGTGCTGCACCATCCAGATCATCAATGACCTGGATCACTTCCTTCTTTGCCATTCTGCGCTCCGTTCGTGATAGCCAAAGTCGTGACGAACCCATTTCGGCCGAACTACGGACCGAAAGGCTGAAACTCAGCATACAACAACAAAACGATGCTTCGGTCATCGCCGCTGTCCGCGAAGGTGTATATGTTCGAAATTCGGCGGCGAATGTGTGCGGAGAGGTTTGGTACAGTGCCGAAGAAATGTCCCTGATTCACAGGGAAATGTAAGGTTTCTACCGAGGTGCGGTCGAAGTTACGCCATTGTCGATGGTGTCGGCACCTGGAGTGCTGTTTTCCGATTCCGTGGAACCCGGATCACCGTCGTCGGTGGTATCACTGTTGTCGGCGGCATCACCACCGGGTTCCGGTGCGGTGTCGGTCACATCCGTCGTGCCGGTATCGGTATCGTCCGGATCGGCGGCCGAGACCATTGATTTCGGTGCCGGATCTGTGGCGTCGAGATAGGCGACCTGGGATCCGGTGATCAGGAATCCGCTCTTGGTACGCGATTCCAGGCAATACAGTCCGGACACGTCCGTGAGGCACGAAATGCGCGACATCGTGATCGTGGTGCCATAGGGCAGCACGGTGCTCCGGTAGAGGAGATTGACATCCTTACCCGCGTCGCACAGTCCCAGACCGGCCCCTTCCGAGTTCAGCGTCACCAGGTTTCGTGACCGGTCGCACGCCATGGCACCACCGCCGGTCGAGGACGTGCCTGCGGTCGGTTCGCCGGTGAGATCGCCGTCGAGGGCCCGGCATACGAGAGTGCGGCTGTCGAGCGAGGTGGAGCAGTTGAGCTGGCGGTCCGGCGTGGAGAAGTGATAGCCCGACGCGTTGCCCCGCGAGCCGTTGCGCGTGGTGGCGCCTATGCCGTAGTCGGCGATATCGGCGCGCGGTGCCATGGAGATGACTCGCCCGATTGTTCCCGCCCGCAGCCGGTTCGGGGTATCGGCGCCCTCGTCGCCGCGCGTCCTCGGCGTCGATGTCGACGGTGCCGCGACGGTCGACAACTCATCGGTGGGGGGCAGCTCGATGCGCTCGGGGGGCGAGTTGTCGAGCAGGGAGCACCCGGCGGTCAGCAGCGCCGCGACCACCCCGAGGCCCGCGACGGCGACCCGGCGGCGAGTTCCCGGCCGGGGGCCGCAGTGTGCGTGCCTGTCGGGTTCGTGCGCCCCGAGTCCGTGCCTCCCGTGTCCGTACCATTGCACCGTGGCAACCCCTAAGATCGTGCTGTTCTACGTATTCACCCCCCTGCCGGACCCTGAGGCGATCAGGTTGTGGCAGCAGGCGGTCAGCGAGTCGGCCGGGGTCACCGGCAGGATAATCGTGTCGCCGCACGGGATCAACGCCACGGTCGGTGGCGACATCTCCGCCGTCAAACAGTACGTGAGGGCCACCCGCAAGTACGCGCCATTCTCCGGCGCGGACATCAAATGGTCCGAAGGGACAGGCACGGATTTCCCCAGACTCAGCGTCAAGGTGCGCCCGGAGATCGTTACGTTCGGGGTGCCCGACGAACTCGAGGTCGATGAGTCCGGCGTGGTCGGCGGGGGCGAGCACCTGACCCCCGAACAGGTGCATCAGCTGGTCGCCGACAAGGGCGAGGACGTGGTCTTCTTCGACGGACGCAACGCCATCGAGGCGCAGGTCGGCCGGTTCCGGAACGCCGTCGTCCCACCCGTGGCCACCACCCGCGACTTCGTGCCGCTTCTGGACGCCGGGGTCTTCGACCACCTCAAGGACCGCACCGTGGTCACCTATTGTACCGGCGGGGTGCGCTGCGAGGTGCTCACGCGGCTGATGAGGGCCCGCGGCTTCGGCGATGTCTACCAACTCGACGGCGGCATCGTGCGTTACGGCGAGACCTACGGTGACGACGGCCTGTGGGAAGGGTCGATGTTCGTCTTCGACGACCGGATGACCGTCGACTTCTCCGACCACACCGAGGTGATCGGGCGGTGCTCCGAATGCGGCGCACCCACCGCCAACATCGAGAATTACCCGGATCGGCTCGGCCGGGAACTGCGCGTCGTGTGCCCGGAGTGCGTGCCCGGCGCGGTTCCCGCGGGGTCGTGAGCTCGCGCCGCGACCGGCGGGCGATCCCGGTCGTCATCGTCGCCGGATTTCTGGGTGCCGGTAAGACGACGCTGCTCAACGCGCTGCTCGGCAACACGGCCGGGGCGCGCCTGGGAGTGGTCGTCAACGACTTCGGGGCCATCAACGTCGACGCGCTGCTGGTCTCGGGGCAGAGTGCGGGGACCATCAGTTTCGGAAACGGCTGTCTGTGCTGCACCGTCGACGCCGACGGCCTGGCCGAGGCGCTGAGCGGGCTCGCCGCCGCGCCGGCGGGGCTGGACGCCATAGTCGTGGAGGCCAGTGGGATCGCCGAACCTCGTGCATTGATCAGGATGGTGGCTCGGGTCGCCGATCCGGCGGTTCGGTACGGCGGGCTCGTGTACGTGCTCGATGCGGTCGCCGCCGCAGGCACGCATGTGCGCCATCCGGAGATCGGCGGCCACATCGCGATCGCCGATCTCGTGGTGATCAACAAGGCCGACCTCGCCGACGATCGCACCCTGGCCGGGGTGCTCGCGATGGTCGGTGAACTCAATCCGACGGCGCCGCGGATCGTGACCACCGAGGGCCGCATCGACTGCGACGCGCTGTTCGACCTGTCGGATCGGCCCGAACCCGGCGACGACCTGCCACGGCAACTGACGCTCGACGAACTGCTGCGTGCCGACGATCGCGGGGCGGGGGAGCAGGGCCACCATACGCACCTGCATGATGCTTTCGATTCGGTATCTGTGCAGGTAGTGGGCCCGATCGATCCCCGGCGGCTGGCCGCCATGCTTGAGCGGCCACCCACCGGGTGCTACCGAATCAAGGGCGTGGTGTGGCCGGCCGGTGCGGCTGAGCAGTTCGCGGTGCATGCCGTCGGCGGGTTCGTGCGCACCGAGCGGACCGGAGTTCGGCGGATGCCCGCCGCGCCCGTAAGCAGCCTGGTTGTCATCGGCACCGATCTCGACGCGGGCCAGGTCAGGGCCGATATCGAGGGATTGTCCGCCGACCCGGACCTCGACGACGAGTTCGGAATCCTGCGCATCACCCGGCATCTTCCGGCCGCGTCACAGCTGTCTAACGATTGATCCCGACGGCTCACGCCGGATTCTCTTCCTGGCGCATCTCTGGTTCACTTGTTACAAATGTGACTGTTGTGACCAAAGTTGCGCAATTGAAGGGAGGCGGCACCGACACCGCGCACGTTGTGCGTCGTCGTGCCCACGCTGCATGATCAAGACCCGATTCGCCCGAGCGCGCACGATTACCGTCGCGGTTTCCATCGCCGCGGCGTCCTCGGTGGCCGCGACCACCCTCGTCGCTCCCGAAGCCCATGCCGCCCCGCTGGCAGGCACCACCGTGTTCCTCGATCCGGGACACCAGGGCAGCGCCGCCGGTCACCGGCTCGACGCGCAGGTGCCCGACGGTCGCGGCGGCAAGAAGGACTGCCAGACCACCGGCAGCACCTCCGTCAACGGAGTCCCCGAACACACCGTCAACTGGCAGATCACCAGGCTCGTGAAGGCAGGACTGGAAAGCCAGGGCGTCAAGGTCGTGCTCAGTCGCCCCAACGACACCGGCTGGGGTGGCTGCGTCGACCAGCGCGCCGCAGCGGCGAGCCGATCCCGCGCCGCGGTGGCGGTGAGCCTGCACGCCGACTCCACCTCCAGAGGGCCGGACGCGGGCAAGCGAGGCTTCCACATCATCGTGCCCAAGCTGCCGATCCCTGACAAGACGGTCAATCGCGTGCAGTCCGGCGCCGGCCGCACGGCATCGGTGGCGATGCGTGACGCGTTCGTCAGCGCCGGCCTGCGGCCCGCCAATTACGCGGGTGTCCGGGACGGGCTGCAGGGGCGCTCGGACATCGCGGCCGTCAACCTCACCACGGTGCCCGCGGTATTCATCGAGATGGGCAACCTGTCCAATCCCGCCGACGCAATGGCGCTGACCTCCAAGGAGGGGCAGCTCAAATACGCGCTGGCCATCACCGACGGCATCACCCGCTATGTCACCAAGACCGCGCCGACGGCCGAGACACCCCCGGTGAGCACGGGTAACCCGCCGCAACCGGCCCCACCGGCCGCCGACGACAATCCGTTCGCCGGCCTGCGGATCGTGCTGCCGTTCGTGCAGAAGCTCATCGCCGCAGGAGACATCGCCGAGGTCATAAAGATTCTCGCGACCGACGGATCGGACGTGTTCTCGCAGGTCCTCAAAGCGATGCTCGAGATCGTGTACGGTCTCGCGGGAGGCAAACTGCCGTTCTGATCCACCCGGGTGCCGGGGTCGCACCATTGCTCACCGGGCGTCGGGGGTGGTGTGAGCCCCGGCCGATCGCTGATTAAGGTCAAGCCATGGCATTGAAGGATCTCGTCCTCATGAAGCCGCCGGTGCCCACGCTGCGCGGTCGTACGGTGCTCATCACCGGCGCGGCCAGCGGCATCGGCAAAGCGACGGCGATCGCCGCCGCCCGCGACGGGGCGCGACTGGTGCTCACCGACCTGCGCGCCGACGACCTCGATGCCGTCGCGGCGGATATCTGCCGGTCCGGGGGCACCGTGGTGTTGCACCGCGCCGGTGACGTCTCGGACTACGACTGGGTGGTGGCCTTCGCCCGTGAGGTCGATGACCAGGTCGGCACCATGGACGTCGTCATGAACGTTGCCGGGATATCGGCCTGGGGCACCGTGGAGAACCTTGAGCATCGGCACTGGCGGTCGATGGTCGATGTCAACCTCATGGGCCCCATCCACATCATCGAGTGCTTCGTGCCGCAGATGGTGCGGCGAGGCGAGGGCGGGCATCTGGTGAACGTGTCATCCGCAGCCGGGCTGCTGGCCCTGCCCTGGCACGCCGCCTACAGCGCCAGCAAGTTCGGTATCCGGGGAGTGTCCGAGGTCCTGCGGATGGATCTGCGCCGGCACAACATCGGCGTCTCGGTAGTGTGTCCGGGCGGCGTGGCCACCCCGCTGGTCGGGACCGTCGACATAGTCGGCGTCGACAGGAACGACCCCAGGGTGCGTAAGCAGATGGACAACTTCCACAAGATCGCGGTCAGCCCGGAGAAGGCTGCCGCCGCGATCATCACCGGTGTCGAGAAGAACCGGTTCATCGTCTACACCTCGTTCGACACCCGCTTCGGCTACTGGTGGAAGCGTAAGTTCGCGCTGCCCTACGAGGTTGTGATGCGGATCGCCAACAATCGTTTCAGCAAGGTGGCGGCCCGCGCCCGTGCGTAGCCTGACCGGCCCCGCTGCCGGGCCCTGCTGCCCGGCTATTGCGGCGATGGCAGCATAGGCGCGTGACCTCATTCGATCCCGGCGTCCTCCTCGTATCCGCGACCCGATCGGAGGCCCGCTACGTTCCCGACGGCGCGCGCCTGCTGATCACCGGCATAGGCAAGGTGGCCGCAGCCCTTGCTCTCACCCGTGAGTTGGCATCGGGTGCGCCGACACAGCGGATCGTCAATATCGGCACCGCGGGTGCACTGCACGATCACCATGCCGGCCTGTTCGTGCCGTCGACCGTGATCGAGCACGACATCAGCAGTGACGCCCTCACCGCGATGGGCTATCCGGTGATCGACAGCTGGGATCTCACGGGCGGCGACGGAACGGTGCTCGCCACCGGCGACACCTTCGTCGCCGACCCGGCGCATCGGGCGGAGCTGGCCACCCGCGCCGACCTCGTCGACATGGAGGGTTGTGCGATCGCACACGTCGCGGCCGCATTCGAGATTCCGGCGACGCTGGTGAAGGTGGTCAGCGACAGCGCCGACGAGAAGGCGCTCGACTGGCCGCAACTGGTCGATCAGGCAGCGCGGGAACTCGGCGAGTGGGTGCGCGGCGAACTCTGACTCAACCCGGTCGCGTCAGGAGCGCTCGGGGGGCGGTGCGTCGAACACCTCGGCGCGGATATCGGCGGGCGATCCGGGGATGAACGACTTGGCGGCCGCCGCCCGGGACACCTGCCCGGCCGTGGCCCGGCGCTGACCACCCTGGGCCGGGGTGCGTGCGGACCCCGAGCGTGGTTTGGGCGCGTTCGAGCGGGTCGGCGATTCAGTGCGGGCGGCTCGTGCCGGTGCGGGGTCGCCGCCCGGTCCGTGTGGACGTGCCCGGCGGCCACGGCCGCGACCGGGCGGTACGACCACTGGCTGCTCGCCCGACGTCGGCTCGGATGCGTCCGGCGTGTCCGGGCGTTTGCGGCCGAGTCTTCTCGACGACCGCGCGCGTGCACCGTCTTTCGAACCGGTCTGCGACGAGTCCTTCGCCGGCGATGAGTCCTTCTTCCGCTCCGGTGCCCGCTCCGCGGCCGGTGGTCTGGTGACGAACCAACGGGCCACCACCAGCGCCAGCGTCACCAGGAAAGTGATCGCCAGCCATGGAAACACGTCGGCGATCGGCAGCAGGACCTGCAGGATCAGGCTCTTGAGGCTGGCCGTGGAGCGGTCGGCGTTGACCGTGTACAGGGTGATGATGCCCACGCCGAACGCCACCAGCGGCGGCTGGGCCGCAGCGGTGAACAGGGCCCGACGGCGCACCAGCAGTGCCGCGGCGACACAGCCGACGAGGAAGCAGAACTTGAACGTCGCGCCGAGTTCGTCGGTGCTGCGGGCGTCGATACCCGCGCCGACCGCGGTGATCGCGACGGCGATCAGAACCGCACCCCACCAGGGCACGCCACGCAGGGTGGGCAACACCGACTGCTGGCCGGCGGGCACCGCCGATGCGGTTCGTTGCGCAGAAAACACACCTAGACGGTACCGGTTATATGCCCGGATGCGTCGCAGCGCTGCCCCATGTGTTTCTCCGGTGCGGCTGTGTTCTCGTTCGATGTCCCGGTGTTCGGAGTTCAGTGTTGCTGGGCACGACTACCGGGAATCATGGGACGCACGGTGTCGTCGCCGGTCTCACGGGCCCGGACGGCCGATCGGGGTACGGAGTCGACTTCGCCTGGTGTGGTGGGTTCTGCCAGGTCACCGAGCGCTTCGAGGCCCGCGAGTTTGCGGGCGGTGACCGCGACCCGCGTGTCGATCACCCCGACCGCAGAGTTGTACGACTCGACGGCCCGTCGTAGAGACACCCCGACACGGTCGATGTGGGTAAGGACACTGTCGATGCGCTGGTGCAGTTCGACACCGAGCCGGTGGATCGAGGCAGCGTCCTGGGCCATCGCGTCGGTCCGCCACGACAGCGCGACCGTGCGCAGCAGGGTCATCAGCGTTGCGGGTGTGGCGGGGACCACATTCAGGCCGAAGGCGTACTCGATCAGGTCCGGGTCGGCGCGGGCGGCGGCATCGAGCACCGGGTCGCTGGGCAGGAACAGCACCACCAGTTCGGGCGTGTTGTCGAACGACGACCAGTACGCCTTTGACGAGAGCTGTTTTATGTGCCCGCGCAGGGCCCGCGCATGCGCCGTCAGCGCCTCGGCGATCGCGTCAGGGTCGGTTTCGGAGGCGGCTTCCAAGTAGGCGTGCAGCGGCACCTTGGAATCGACGACGATGTCGCGGCCCTGTGGCAGATGCACCACCATGTCGGGACGGATGCCCGACGGGTCGTCGCCGCGGCTGCCCGCCCGCGACACCTGCGTCGAGAAGTCGCAGTGCCTGCTCATTCCGGACAGTTCGACGACCCGTTCGAGCTGCACCTCGCCCCAGCGGCCCCGCACATGCGGCGTGTGCAGGGCGTTGGTCAGCGCGCGGGTCTGGTCCTGTAGCCGGTGCGATGTCTGATGCATGCCCCGGACCTGCTCGGACAGCCCCGCGTAGGCGTTGATGCGGCCGTGTTCCACCCGGCGCAGTTCCTCGCCGAGCTGGTTGAGGGTGCTGCGTAGTGGATCGACGAGGTGGCCCACCGCGGACCCGATGGCCGCCGACTGCCTGCGGGCGGCGTCCTCGGACGCGGCGGCCAGCGATGCCGCGGCCATCTGATGCGAGGACCGCAGGGTGGCGGCCTCGGCGCGGGCGGCGGCCAGTTCGGACCCACCGCGGGCGGCGTGCGCGGTCCACCCCAGCGCACAGCCCACGAGCAGCGCGACCACGGCCAGAAGAACAGCGGCGAGACTCATGTGACACATGATGCATGCCGGGTACGACAATCATCGATACCGTTGCAACCACGATGGTGATGTGCATTACACCGCATGTAAGAATGAGGGTATGAGCACACCGTTTCGTCTGGGCGGCACCGATCCGGGAGCCGGAGACGTACCCCTGTCGGAATACCCCGAGTGGGCGCGCGACCTGCTGACCGGCCTCTACGGAGCCGACGCCGTCGACGCCGAGACCCGGCGTGAGGAACGCCTGTCGGCACAGCCGCGTCCTGCCGCCGACGTGACCGCCTCCGCCACCTGCCTTGAACTCGAGGCGATCACCCACCTGGCACGAGCCATCGAAGGCTGGTTCGGCCGCCGCCGCCGCTCCCGGCACTCGTAAGTCCGCGCCGCGCCTGAATCGTTCACTCTTTCTGCCGCCTGTTCCGCCGGTTGAGGCGCGAGGAGCGTAAGCGACGATCCTCTAAACCCCGCAAGATGGCATCGTCCTCTCACCGGATTTCACCGGAATGTGTGAGGATGCGAAGGTGACCGACACACCCGCTGACGCGCAGGCCGACGTGCCCGAGCTGTACCCGACCCGCACCGAGATCATGTTGCGCGGGCTACGATCGACCGCTTTCGTCAGCCTGCAGGTGGTGGCGTGCGCGCTTGGTCTGTGGGTGCTGTTCTGGGTGCTGGGCCAGGCCTGGGTGGTGCTGCTGCCGGTGCTGTTCGCTGTCGTCCTGTGCACGGTGCTGTGGCCGCCGGTCCGCTGGATGCGCGCACATCGCGTACCCCCGGCCGCCGCGGCCGTGGTGATGATGCTGGTCGGTCTCGGCGTGATCGCCGGAATCCTCGCGATCATCGTCCCGTCGATCATCGACCAGGTTCCCGACCTTGCGAGCAAAGCCACCGACGGCATCAACAAGGTGTACGACTGGCTGCAAGGCCCGCCGCTGAACATTGACGACGAGCAGGTCGACAACGTGGTGGCCACCATCATCAAGAAGGTGCAGTCGAGCGCCACGACGATCGCCGCCGGTGTGTTCACCGGTGTCGGTACGGCCACCTCGATGATCGTCACGATGTTCACCACGCTGATCCTGGTGTTCTTCTTCCTCAAGGACGGGCCGAAGTTCGTTCCGTGGCTCGACCGCAGCATCGGCCGTCCCGCCGGCTACCACATCGGTGAGGTGCTGCTGCGGATGTGGAACACCCTCGGCGGTTTCATCCGCACCCAGGCGCTGGTCAGTTTCATCGACGCCTTCTTCATCGGCGCAGGCCTGTTGATCCTGCAGGTACCGCTGGCCGGGGTGCTGACGGTGATCACCTTCATGGGCGGCTTCATTCCCATCGTCGGCGCATTCGTCGCCGGTGCGCTGGCCGTGCTGATCGCGCTGGTTACCAACGGCATGACCACCGCCCTGATCGTGCTGGGCATCATCCTGGCGGTGCAGCAGTTGGAGGGCAACGTGTTGCAGCCGTGGCTGCAGGCCAAGTCGATGGATCTGCACGCGGTGGTGGTGTTGCTCGCGGTGACCCTCGGCGGCACGCTGTTCGGTATCACCGGCGCCTTCCTGGCGGTGCCCGCCGCGGCGTGCATCGCGGTTACGTTGCGGTACCTCAACGAGCAGATCGCGGATCGGGCGGGGGAGACGCTGCCGCCGGTGGGCGCCCCGATCACCGAGGCGATCGGCGAAGACTACGAGCTGACGCCCGACGATGACGGGCCCTCCGGCGAGGATGACGACTCCGGCGCCGACGCGGACGTTCCCGCGGGTTCCGGCGGTTCAGCCGGAAAGCCGGAGTCCGGGGAGGACGGCGGGTAGCCGGTCCGCAGCGCCCGATAGACTGACCCCCCGTGAGCCTCACCCTCGGGATCGTCGGTCTGCCCAACGTCGGCAAGTCCACCCTTTTCAACGCCCTGACCCGTAACGACGTCCTCGCCGCGAACTATCCGTTCGCGACGATCGAACCGAACATCGGTGTCGTCGAATTGCCCGACGTCCGCCTGACCAGGCTCGCCGAGATCTTCGGTTCGGTGCGGATCCTGCCGGCGACGGTGTCGTTCGTCGACATCGCCGGCATCGTCAAGGGCGCCTCGGAGGGCGAGGGGATGGGCAACCAGTTCCTGGCCAACATCCGCGAGGCCGACGCCATCTGCCAGGTGGTGCGCGTGTTCGCCGACGACGACGTGGTGCACGTCGACGGCCGCGTCGACCCGCTCGCCGACATCGAGGTCATCGAGACCGAATTGATCCTCGCCGACATGCAGACCCTGGAGAAGGCGATCCCGCGACTGGAGAAGGAGGCGAAGAAGAACAAGGACCTGGCCGCCGAACTGACCGCCGCCAAGCAGGCCCAGGAACTCCTGAACTCGGGCAAAACCCTGTTCTCCCAGCATGATTCGTTCGATCTCTCGTCAGTGCGCAGCCTGCACCTGATGACCGCGAAACCGTTCCTGTACGTCTTCAACGCCGACGAATCGGTCCTCACCGACGACGCCAAGAAGGCCGAACTCCTCGCCGCGATCGCCCCCGCCGATGGCGTTTTCCTCGACGCCAAGGTCGAATCCGAACTCCTCGAACTCGACGAGGAAGACGCCCAGGAACTCCTGGACTCCATCGGCCAGACCGAACCCGGCCTACGCTCCCTGGCCCGCGCCGGCTTCCACACGCTCGGTCTGCAGACCTACCTCACCGCCGGCCCGAAAGAGGCCCGCGCCTGGACCATCCACCAGGGCGACACCGCCCCCAGGGCCGCCGGTGTCATCCACACCGACTTCGAAAAAGGCTTCATCAAAGCCGAAATCGTCTCCTTCGACGACCTCGACACCAACGGCTCCATGGCCGCCGCCAAGGCCGCCGGCAAGGTCCGGATGGAAGGCAAGGACTACATCATGAAAGACGGCGACGTCGTGGAGTTCCGTTTTCAAACAACATCAGGCGGCAAAGCCGCTGCCAAGTAGGCGGACTGCGCGGGTGCTGGGCAACTGTTGACCTTACGAAACGAGGTGCGGCATGACGTCCGTTCCACTATCTCCACGTCCGCTTAGTCAGTTCATTCACGTACCGGACATGCGATACAACAATCGCTATTTCGGACCCGATTCCGATGATGACTGCCCGTGCGGGTCACGGCGTCGTGCTCGCAGCTGCCATCGCGCCCGTGACCAATCCTGGGTTGCGCAACCCCCTCGACCCCTCGTCACCGGCCCCAGGACCGGTTATGCCAACCCGGACTGCTATGGGAATGTGAGCGCGGACTGCTCTCGGGATACCACACGTGAACACTGGCTTAGTGCCGAGACGCTGCGGCACATCGCGGCCGATGGAAGTGTCGTCAGAGTGGGCAACGCGGCGTGGCTGGGTGAACGGCCATATGCCGACGTGGGGGTCAACTCTCTGTCCTCTCGGATACTCTGTGGACGACATAACGGAGCGCTGAGTCATCTCGATACCGTGGCGTCGGCATTCTTCCAGGCTTTTCGGGATGAACAAGCCGAGATGATGCTGCATCGCGAGACCGATACTGAGTTCCGTTGCGCGTTTGCCGTGCTGAACGGTCCAACTCTGCAACTCTGGCTGCTCAAGGTGTTATGGGGTGCGCTCGTTTCCGGTCTCGCAACGGTCGATGGGCGGATTGCCAACCGATTCAGGCTCGGTGTCGATTCGGCGCAGCTGGCGGAGATTCTGTGGAGAGGAGCGGCGTGGCCCATTACCTGGGCGTTCTACATGTTCCCCCGTAGTTTCGAGGGGCCGGTACGCATGAACTCGGCCGGACTCCGATTCATCAATGTTGGACCCGAGATCGTAGGTGGCACCGTGAAACTCAGCGGGTTCGACTTTTGCCTCGCATTTGAGCGCCCGCACGTTCCTTTTATTCGCCAGCCTGGCGCAATAATATTGCAGCGCAAAGGCTTCAGACACTGGAAGATGTTCGCGTTCTGCTGGCCAGACGAAGGACATCAACCAATACATGCGGGATGTAAGGTGCCCCCCGGTGCGGATGTCTACGAACGCCCCGAGTGTCGTCCAGGTGGCGGTGTAATCGACCTTTCTCAGCTAAGGCATACCCGCTCCACGCTTGACTAACGTGCGATTCACCCATTTAGCGAAGATGAGCGGTGACCCCTTCACGATCACGATGCAATGGGTCACGCATGTGCGCCGCTCCGGCGCTCCTCGGACGAGCGCTCGGGTGGCGTCGCAGTAGGCGGCTTGATCGGCGACCAGAGGCGAAGGTCTTCTCGTGCAAAGCGATCTCCGATCCGGCGGCCGGGTGATTGTCAGTTCGGTGATGGCGATCTCGGTGAGCACCTCGTTGCGGTCGCACACGATGACGTTCGTCGTAGGGGCCGCGGTGCGCGGCATCCGGGGTGATCACACCGAGCCGGACGTTCGGGCGGTCCAGTTCGCCGCGGAGGTGTTCGAGCTGCGCCGCCATCACCGCGCCGTCGCCGACTGTCCGGTGCAGCGCCGCTTCGCCGATCAGGATGTGGAAGCGGTGCCCGCCGCGCTGCAGGACGAGCTGGCGGACAATCCGCATGTGGACGGCCTCGTCCAGGTCGTCACGTCCACCGGTGATCGCGGTGCAGGCGTGCAGGATTGCGTGGGCGTAGTCCCGCTCAGAATCGCGGCGATGCAGTCGTGCTGTTGACCGGTGAGTGACGGCGCGGGCGTCTACCAACCTCACGATGAAGTCGGCGTACGGGGGTGCGTGGATCGGCCACCGGAGGAAGGCCAGCTCGGGCTCTGCCTCCAACGCGTCGAGGTCGCCGGGATTGACCCGGATCAACTGCCCACGCGTATGGACGGAAAGGTTCCGTCAGCGACGCGGCGCTGAATGGTGGTGTAGCTGCAACCAAGGTCGCGGCGGTGCGGCTTTCATGCTGACGAGACGGCAAGGATGGGACATGGAACACGCTCCACGCTGGATATCGAAGTCCCGTAGTCAGCGGGGTGCGAGCGCGAGCGCGGGTGCGTGTGTGGGCGGCACCGGGACATCTAGTGATGCCGTGACGGTAGCTCAGAGCAGTGGATACAGTCAGACGACGGCACCGTGCCGCGCATGGGAGAGGTGGGTTAATGTGGCCGAGCAACGCGGGCCTGTAGAGGACGACGATATCCGCGCGTTCATCTGCCCGAGCTGCTCCCAAGTCGCAAGCAGTCGCGTCATCGGCAGGTTCGTGCAGAACGTATCGTGGGAGCCGCCGGCCGAGTTCGCGCTTCTTGCGTGCAGCTCGGCGGAGTGCCAAGCTCCCGTCGTACAAGTCCGCGAGGATTTCGGCGGAGGGTACGAGTTGGATACACCTGGCATCTACTTCCCGACGCCGCGCCGCCTCAACCCTGCCATCCCCGAAGAGCTGCGAGCAGAGTTCAGCGAGGCCCGGACTTGCTTTGACGCGAAGGCGTACCGGGCGAGCGTGATGATGGCCCGGCACGCGCTGGAGCGGACCTGTCACATGAACGGCGCGACCAAGGGGACGCTTCAGACGAAGCTAGAAGCCCTTGAAAAGCAGGGCACCATCAGCGGCGATCTCACGGAATGGGCTGACCTCCTGCGGCTTACGGGCAACGCAGGTTCGCACGATGACGACGACGTGTCACCCGAAGACGCCAAGGACATGCTCGACTTCACTGAAGCACTGCTCAATCACCTCTACGTGCTGCGTGCCCGGTTCGATGAGTTCAAGGCCAGGAGGCAACAGAAGGCCTCCCCGAACAACACCTAATTGGCTGTCTATTCGCGCCAGATGACCTGAACCATCTTGGGGTCGAATACCTTTCAGCCCCGCGTTCCTCGGCGCAGCCCACCGTGCACAGGGTGTCGATCATGGCGCGCTGCGACATCAGGCCCACATCCAGGAAGGCTGCCGAGGGGTTGCCGGTGGCGAGGAGTTCCCCGAGTGCGCTGCCGGTGCGTTGCGTGGACGGCTTCGGTTCGGTGGCTTCGAGTTCGACGCACACGCGGTCGGTCGCGGAGCGGTGGCGCAGCCCGTCGATGATTCCGGCGCCATAGTCGGCGTCGATGGTGGCGAGCCGGGCGCGTAGCGATTCGACCCGTTCGAGATGGAAGGTAAGGACTACATCATGAAAGACGGCGACGTCGTAGAGTTTCGCTTCAACGTCTGATCTGACCACCTCGAAGTCCCGGTCTTGTTCGTCGTGCAGGTTCGTCGGATTGTCGTAGGCACCTGGTATCCCTGAGCTGGCAGGTCGCATCAATGACAGCCGTCCGATG
>NZ_JAGQTN010000105.1 GCF_020438995.1 Gordonia sp. (in: high G+C Gram-positive bacteria) | reverse complement strand
GCAACCCCCGCGTCGTCAAACGCAAATACACCAAATGGCACGTCAAACGAGCACACCACCAGCACTGGCCCCAACCCGCAGGGCCACCCACCTACACGCCGGTGCGCACTAACTGAACGGTATTGTGTCTAGGGCGTGTCTCCCACTAGCCTCGCTTGACCGAGAGGACGGTCAGGTTCGAGCTCTGGAACTGTGTGGAGAACACGGTCCCCGTGCGTTCGTCGACGGCGAGGGTGTGCACGCCGACGCCTGCGGGAATGGCTCCTACCACCGCGTTGGTCTTCAGGTCGATCACCGTGAAGGTCTTCTTGAAGAGGTTCGACGTGTACGCGACGCGGCGCTTGGAGTCGATGGCGATCTTGTTGGGCGTCGCACCGGTCTGGATGCGTGCGACGATGGTCAGCGAATCGGGGTCGATCACAGCGACCTCGCCGGTGGCGAAGCTGGCCGCGTAGACCTTGCCGGTGGCCGCATCCACGGCCGGCCGCGAATTGGCGGCGGTGGTGATCTTCTTGACGATCGTGTTGGTGCGGCTGTCGACCACGGTCAGGTAGTTGGTCTTGCCCTTGGTCTTGATATCGGCGTTACCGATGTATACCCGGTGGCGCGTGGAATCGATCGCGATGAACGACGGGCTGTAGATGTCCTTGATCCGCGTGATCTCGCGTCGGGTGGCGGTATCGATCACGGCCACCTCGTCGAGGGTCACATTGGCGATATACGCACGCCCGGTGGTCGGGTCGGCGGCGATACCCATCGGATGGTCGAGCTTGGACTTGACCATGTCGCCCGGAGTCGCGGCGCGTGCGTTCATGCTGACGATGGTGGCGGCGTTGGTCTCGGCGTTGGTGGTGAGCACTCGCCCGGCCCTGGTGTCGAGCGCGATCCCGACCGGGATCTGCTTCATCGGCATCTTCGCCGGGATGGTCTTACTGACCGGGACGGTAGTCGTGGGGAGGTTGTTGTAACTGATCGAACGCAGCACCTTACGGCTGTCGGCGCTCAGGACCGCGACCTTGGGGTTGAGCGGATGCGGATAGGGCAGGACCTGTCCGCTCTTGGGATCCTTGTAGTTGAAGTCGTCGGCGTCGGTCACGAAGATCTTGCGGCGCTTCTGATCGATTGCGAGTTCGGCGCCGTCGGCGACACCGGCGGGGATGGACGTCTGCGAGTACGACCAGCCCGACGCCAGCTTGGTGCTTGCCGGGGCCGCGGAGGCGGGAGAGGTGAGGGTCGCCGCCACGACGAGTCCGGCGACAACCGGAGCACCCACGCAGCAAACATGTCGGATTCGTCGTGAATTCATGGTTCGGACCTTAGCAGGGTGCGACGGCATGGGTAAGGGTGCCCTTTCTTCCTGTGATCGCTCGTCTACGTGGTCTGCCAGACCGGTATGACCAGCGGAGTATTCGATTCGGGGTCGTCGATGATGCGGCACGCCAGTCCGAATACGCCGGCCACGAGGTCGGCCGTGACCACGTCTGCCGGTGCGCCCGCCGCGATCACCTCACCGGCGCGCATCGCGATGATGTGGTCGGCGTAACGGCAGGCCTGATTGAGGTCGTGCAGTACGGCCACCACCGTCCGGTTCTCCTCACGCTGCAGCCGTCGGCACAGGTCGAGCAGCTCCACCTGAAAGGCGATGTCCAGGTAGGTCGTCGGCTCGTCGAGCAATACCAGCGGGGTCTCCTGGGCCAGGACCAGGGCCACCCAGACACGTTGGCGCTGGCCACCGGAGAGCCTGTCGACCCGCTCACCGGCCAGGTGCGCCACACCGGTGGCCACCATCGCCGCGGCCACCGCGTCTTCGTCTGCCTGCGACCACTGCCGCAGGAATTGCTGGTGCGGGTAGCGGCCCCGCGACACGAGTTCGGCGACCCGGATGTCCTCGGGCGGGATCGAGGTCTGCGGCAGCAGCCCCAGAATCTTCGCGACCTCCTTGGTCGAGTACTTTTCGATCGATTTTCCGTCGAGGACGACCGAGCCCGCAGTGGGGGCGAGCAGCCGCGACAACGCCCGCAGCAGCGTCGACTTCCCGCACGCGTTCGGGCCGATGATCACGGTGAACTTGTTGTCGGGGATCTCGACGGTCAGATCGCGGGCGATGGCCTTCTCGCCGTAACCCAGCGTGAGGCCGTCGGCGCCGAGTCTGGTGGAGATCGCGGTCATTGTTCCTGCCTCATCTCGCGGTACAGAAGGTAACAGAGGTAGATGCCGCCGAGGCATACCGTGATCACGCCCACCGGTAGTGCCCGCGGCGAAAAGGCGCGTGCGGCAACGACATCGCTGACGACGAGCAGTAGCGAGCCGAGCAGCGCGGTGACTGTGAGCGGTGTGCGCCCGCCGCCGACGAGCCTGCGGGCGATATGCGGTGCGGACAGAGAGATGAATGCGATCGGTCCGGCCACCGCGGTGGCGGCCGCGGTGAGCGCGACGCCGAGGATCGGTAGACCGAGTTGTGAAGCCCGCGACTGCGCGCCGAGCGTCCTGCCGAACTCGGGTCCGAGCTCGAAGACCGGATGCCGCCGCGACAATGCCGCAACCCCGACGACGAGGACGATGATCACGCACAGTGCTGGTGTGGTCAGCTGCCAGGTGATCGTCTCGAGGGTTCCCGCACCCCACTGGGCCGCCGACATCGCCTCGGACAACTCGGCCCGCAGGATCAGCCAGTAGTTGACCGCCGCGAGCATTGAGCTGATCGCGACACCGCAGATCACCAGCCGGAATCCGCCCACCCCCTGCCGGAAGGCGAGGGCGTAGACGACAGCGGCTGTGCCGATACCGCCCGCGAGCGCACCGCCCGCGGTGGCCAGATATCCACCTGAGAAGAGCAACGTCACCACCAGCGCGCCTGTGTACGAGCCGACGCCGAACCCGATGATGTCGGGACTGCCGAGCGGATTGCGGGTCAGGAGCTGAAAGATGGCCCCGGACAGGGCGAGTGCGGCGCCGAACGCGAGGGCTGCGAGCACCCGGGGCGCCTGCCACTCCCGGATGGCGAGTTCGGCCGCCGGATCTCCGGTACCCAGCAGTGCATTGACCACGCCCACCGGCGACACGGTGAGATCACCCATTCCGAGCGCGACGATCGCCACGACGACGGTGGCCACTGCGGCTACGGTCCCGACCACGACCTCGCGCCGGTCCCAACGCCCCGACAGTCCGCCGATCCGCCACCGGATCACCGGACGCCCGAAATCGATGCTGCCCGAGTGCTCCACGGTGAACGCGGTGGCCCGGTAGGGCTTGTTTCCGCTTCGCGCCGATGTCATGCGGTTCCTGACGAGAGTCTGCGGACCAGAATGACCAGGATCGGCGCGCCCACGAATGCGGTCACGATACCGACCGGCACCTCGTCCGGACGCACCAGAACCCGACCCACCACGTCGGAGACCAGGACCAGCGCGGCACCGCCCAACATCGAGAACGCCGTCAGCCACCAGCCGCCGACGCCGGCCACCATGCGTACGGCGTGCGGAACCATCAGCCCGACGAAGCCGATCGGCCCGGCCGCGGCGGTCGCGGCTCCGCACAACAACACCACCGCGACGATGGTGAGGATGCGGACCCGCCGGACGGGAACACCCATCGCGGTGGCCAGGTCGTCGCCCATCGAGATCGCGTCGAGGGGCCGCGCCAGTCCCATCGCGAGTACTGCGCCGATCACCACGAACGGCAGGACGGCCAGGAGGACCGAGTTGTTACGGCCGACCAGCGAGCCGACCTCCCAGATGCGCAGGGCGTCGAAGGCGTCGGGATTGAGCAGGCCGATGCCGCGGACCGCACCCGTGAGCACCGCGGTCACCGCGACGCCGGCCATCGTGACCCGCACCGGCGTGATCCGGCCGCGCCCGGCTGAACCGAGGCCGTAGACGATGGCCATTGCCGCGACCGCGCCGGCGAAGGCGAACCAGATGTACGACCACATACTGGTCAGCCCCAGGAAACCGACCGCGATCGCCACCGCGAACGACGCACCGGCGTTGACCCCGAGGATCTGCGGATCACCCAGTGGGTTGCGCATCAGTCGCTGGATGAGGGAACCGGCCATACCCAGCGCGGCCCCGACGACCACCGCGAGCAGCGCCCGCGGAATGCGGTAGCCGACCACGACCTCCTGGTCCCTGTCGGAGCTCCCGGCGTAGGCGAACAGTGCGTCCCAGACCTGCGTCGCCGACACCGGCCGCGCGCCCACGAACAGACTGAGCCAGGCCAGCAGTACCACGACAAGCGCGAGCCCGCACCACCACAGCGCGTAGGTGCTGCCGTGCCGGCGGTTGCCGGCGTGGGCCGAGACCACTCCCAGCGCATCGTCGCGGGCGGTGTCGGGTGCAGCGAGGTCAGCCGGCATGGTGTGCCTTCGCTCCGGCGACCTGCGCGACGAGATCGTGGGCAAAGTCCGCGGGGTACTCGGTCACGCGATGAGACTAGCCGACGATTGTCGTAAATACTACCCCGTTCTAGGCGTGCGTCGCGTACGCTACAGTGTATCCATGTGTCACTCCGGCGACACAGCCCGTTTGCCGGACATATGGGCAGAAATGGTGGATCCAGTGCGAACGTCGGCGATAGTCCTGGCGGCGAGCGATGTCAACGACGCGATCATCCACATCGGGCCCAAGCTCGCGGTCGCGCTGGTCCTGCTCACCGCGATCGCCGCGGTCGTCAACCACCTCAGCGGCAGCGGGATGGCCGCCGGCGCCGTGCGGGCCGTACTGCGGGCGATCGCGCAACTCGGCGCGCTCGCCCTGGTGGTCACCGTCGTCATCGATGTCCTATGGGCATCGATCCTGTTCGTCCTCGTCATGGCCGCCGTGGCGGCCTGCACCTCGGCGGGCCGGGTGACCGGCAAACCCGGCGTGATCCGCAGAGAGACCGTGAATACTGCGCTGCTGTGCCTGATTCCGGTGGGGCTGCCGACGCTGGTGATCGTCGCATTGCTCGTGGCCACCGGAGTGCTGCCGATGACCGGACTCGCGATCATCCCGACCGCCGGCATCATGTTCGGGGCGGCGATGAACACCACCTCGCTCGCCGGTAAACACTGCCTCGACAGCCTCGCCGAACGGTACGGCGAGGTGGAGGCCGCGATGTCGTTGGGCTTTCTCATCCGGGAGGCGCGTCTGGAGATATGCCGGCACGCCGCATCGACCGCGCTCATCCCCGCCCTCGACCAGACCCGGTCGGTCGGTCTGGTCACCATTCCCGGATCGTTCGTCGGCATGGTCCTGGGCGGCGCATCTCCCGCGGCCGCGGCGGCGATGCAACTGTTCGTGCTGGTCGCGCTGCTCGCGGTGAGTGCGATCGCCTCGGCTCTGACCGCCGAGTTCATCGCCCGCGGGCTGCTGGAGCGGCCGGAGCGGGCGCGCTGAGCCACCCGTCGTGGCCAGTTCGCTGACAGCGATCAAACCGGGCCGCATTTTTGCACCCTCGAACCTTGAGTGCTGGCACTCGCATGTATAGAGTGCTAGAGGGCACTGTACGAAGCCACGGCACCCGCGACGACGCGGCCTCGGGACAGAGCGCCACCCACGTACGTATCGGAACACCGATCACATACTCAGTATCGAAAGTTGAGGACGCACATCGTGGCGAGCGTGAACATCAAGCCGCTTGAGGACAAGATCCTGGTGCAGGCAGTCGAGGCCGAGACGACCACCGCGTCGGGCCTGGTCATCCCCGACACCGCCAAGGAAAAGCCGCAGGAAGGCAAAGTCATCGCAGTCGGCCCCGGCCGCTGGGACGACGAAGGCGAAAACCGCATCCCGGTCGACGTCAAAGAAGGCGACACCGTCATCTACAGCAAGTACGGCGGCACCGAGATCAAGTACTCGGGCGAGGAATACCTGATCCTGTCGGCACGCGACGTGCTGGCCGTGATCGGCTAAAACCCGGCGCAGCGGAGACCGCAGCGTCCCCGCGCCACCGGCCGCACCGCCCCGGAGCCCGTACAGGGGCCCGGGGCGGGCGGCTTTCCGCACCCCTTTCACGCCAGCGGATCACCCACACCGGCTCCATCACACCCGGGCCCGATCCCTCATAACCGAAAGCACCCCATGGCCAAGCACATCGAATTCGACGACACAGCTCGCCGGGCACTCGAACGCGGCATCAACGCCCTCGCCGACACTGTCAAGGTCACCCTCGGACCCCGCGGTCGGCACGTCGTGCTCGAAAAAGCCTTCGGCGGACCCACCGTCACCAACGACGGTGTCACCATCGCCCGCGACATCGACCTCGACGACCCGTCCGAAAACCTCGGCGCACAGCTCGTCAAATCCGTCGCCACCAAGACCAACGACGTCGCCGGTGACGGCACCACCACTGCCACCGTCCTCGCCCAGGCCATCGTCACCGCGGGCCTGCGCAACGTGACCGCCGGCGCCAACCCGATCGCCCTCGGCGCCGGAATCGGCAAAGCCGCCGACGCCATCAGCACCGAACTCCTGCGCGTTGCCACCCCCGTCGACGGCGAAACCGCCATCGCGCAGGTCGCCACCGTCTCCTCGCGTGACGAAGAGGTCGGCACCATGGTCGGCAAGGCCATGTCCACGGTCGGCGCCGACGGCGTCGTCACCGTCGAAGAAGGCTCCGGCCTGCAGACCGAACTGAACATCACCGAAGGCGTTCAGTTCGACAAGGGCTACCTCTCGCCCTACTTCGTCACCGACCACGACAGCCAGGAAGCGATCCTCGAAGACGCTCTCGTGCTGCTCTACCGCGACAAGATCAGCTCCCTGCCCGACTTCCTGCCGCTGCTCGAGAAGGTCGTCCAGGCCGGTAAATCGGTGTTGATCATCGCCGAAGACGTCGAAGGCGAACCGCTGTCGACCCTCGTCGTCAACTCGATCCGCAAGACCATCCGCGCCGTCGCCGTCAAGGCGCCCTACTTCGGTGACCGGCGCAAGGCGTTCCTCGAAGATCTCGCCGTCGTCACCGGCGGCACCGTCATCTCCACCGATATCGGCATCACCCTTGCCGACGCCGGACTCGAACTGCTCGGCTCCGTCCGGCGCGCCGTCGTCACCAAGGACAACACCACTCTCGTCGACGGTGCCGGCACCAGCGACGAGATCGCCGCGCGTGTCGAACAGCTCAAGCGCGAGATCGAGAACAGCGACTCCGACTGGGACCGCGAGAAGCTGCAGGAACGCCTGGCCAAACTAGCCGGCGGCATCGCCGTCATCCGTGTCGGCGCGGCGACCGAAACCGCACTCAAAGAGCGCAAGCATCGCGTCGAGGACGCTGTCGCCGCGGCCAAGGCCGCAGTCGAAGAAGGCATCATCCCCGGCGGCGGCTCCGCCATCGTGCAGGCCGCCAAGGTGCTCGATGAACTCGCCGACACCCTGCCCAACGACGAGGCACTCGGTGTCCAGGTCGTCGCCACCGCACTCAACGCGCCCCTGCACTGGATCGCCACCAACGCCGGCCTCGACGGCGCCGTCGTCGTCTCCAAGGTCGCCGACGCCGAGAGCGGACATGGCTTCAACGCCGCCACCCTGACCTACGGCGACCTGCTCGCCGATGGCATCATCGACCCCGTCAAGGTCACCCGGTCCGCCGTCGTCAACGCCGCATCCGTGGCGCGCATGGTGCTCACCACCGAGACCGCCATCACCGACAAACCGGCTCCCGCGGCCGACGCGCACGCCCACCACGGCCACGCGCACTAGTAGAACGCAAACAAGAAGGGGCACCCGCATCGTCGGGTGCCCCTTCTTGTTTGCCACTATCAGGCGATGCGGCGGCCTACGCCGCGCTTCATCAGGATGCTGCGTTCGGATTCGCTCAACCCACCCCAGATGCCGTACGGCTCGGCGACGGCGAGTGCGTGCTCGCGGCACTGGACGATCACCGGGCAACGGTGGCACATCTCCTTGGCGTGCCGTTCACGCTGCGCACGGGCCCGGCCGCGCTCGCCGTCGGGGTGGAAGAACATCGACGAATCCACACCCCTGCACAGACCCTGCATCTGCCAATCCCAGATGTCAGCGTTGGGGCCGGGGAGGTGATTGGGCTGAGGCATGGCTGCAACTCCTTGTTCGACTTGGCCGCTCTGGCCGGTGCATGAAAAGACACTAAATCCGTGAAAGAAACCGAGTCAATATGACTTCGAACCGGACGAAATAGACCAAAGATTCCCCATTTGTTAACGGGATGTTGTACGGTCCGCACCCGCTTGGATGGCATTGTGCGGGGCGCTGCGCCGGGGCATGGTTGTGCGTATTCATGTTGCAGCACAGTAATATTCACAGATGATTCAAGGTTACTCACCGGTATCGTCGACAGCGTCTCGTAGGTTTCCTGTGCGGCGCCACGTAACCTGTATGACATGATTGCATCATGCGCACGTCACTTTTATGCCTGAATAACCTTCGGCCGCGCTGTGTTAAATTCATGCAAACTGTATCGGGGTGAGTGACTTTCGCCACGATTTCCGCTGCTCACGGGGGATTTGATGCTTGAAGTAGCTATCGACCACGGCCGGACCACGGCCGCCGAGCGACGCGAACGCTGGCGTTCGGCCGTGCGGCACGGCGCGGCCGGATACGCAGCACGGGCCGACACCGAGCTCGAAGTGCTCGCGGCCGACTGCGCTCGGGCCGCGGACATCGCGCTCGAATCACTCTGCCGGAGCACCCGCGCCTCCCTGCTGCGCCAGGCGGGGCGGCACGACAAGGCGCTGGTTCCCGACGCCCGGGCACTCGCGCTGATCGGACTGCCGACGTCATCGGGTGAGCGCATGGGTGACAACTGGGCCCGTGCGGCCCGGATCGACGCGCTCGTCGGACTCGCCGCCGACAATCTGGGACGGTTCGCCTTCGGCGCGTCCGAACGTCTGCTCCGCCGGGCACGAACGCTCACCGATCCCGGAATGATCACCGACACCGACTGGGAGTGCGGGTTGAGGCCGCGGCTCCGGTGCGAGTGGGTCAGCACCGAACTCGGCCTCTACCGTGGCGACCCGGTGTCGGCGCGCACGCATTCGCAGGCCGGTCTGGACCTGCTTGCCGCCGTGCCCGCCGAACACCACCTACGGCACCGCATCAAGACCGAGCTGATCGCCGCTGCCGCCGATGCCGCGGCCGGGAAAACCGACGCGGCGATCGACCGTGGACATCGTTGCCGCCGGGCGAGCGCCGGCGCGGGGCTGCTGCCGTTGCAGTGGGCGGCGACTGCACTTCTCGGCTCCCTGATGTCCGACCCCGCCGTTACCGTCGAGAACCAGCAACTGCACGAAGAGCTGACACGGCGCGGGATGTCATTCGGCCGATGACCCGACCTCGCTAAGGTGTTTGGGTTACCGGTGGGGAAGGCGCCGGCGGCCGTCCGCGGCCCACCGAGATCAGGATCAGTGACGTAACTGCCTGAAACCGCTGGTAGTGACCACTACGACTATGTAACACGGAGTTCGCAGCAACCGATGAGACTGACAGATGGTGAGTTGGACGATGCGGTCCGTGCTGCACGGCAAGGCGATCGTGCTGCGCTCACGTCAGTTCTCGAAAGCGTGCAGGAACCGATTCTGCGCTATTGCCGAGGACGTCTGGGTGTAGGAGAACGGCATCTGTTCTCCGCTGATGATGTCGCGCAGGAGGCGTTGATGGCAGTGATGACGGCGCTGCCCCGCTATCAAGAGCAGGGCAGGCCCTTCATGGCCTTCGTGTACGGAATCGCATCGCACAAGGTTGCCGACGCGATGAGAGTGGCGGGCCGGGTCCGGTCCGATCCCGTGGAAGACGTCCCTGAAACGTTCACCGGTGTCGCCGGCCCCGAACAACGCGCCCTCGACGCTGACGCAGGCAGACAGATGCGCGAACTGCTCGAACTTCTGCCGGAGAAGCAACGCGAAGTGCTGGTCCTGCGCCTCGTCGTCGGGCTGTCGGCGGACGAGACCGCTGCGGTCGTCGGGTCCACGGCGGGAGCGGTGCGGGTGGCACAGCACCGGGCATTGGCCCGACTCAAGAAGCACATCAGTAAGGCAGGTGATCCGCGATGAACAACCACGAGCAGTGGGACGACCATGACCCGGACCTGCCCGACGACGCCGGACAACTCGACTTCAACGCCCTGCGGGAGGACGAGGCGTTCATCGACGCGCTCGCGCGCGATATGCCCGTCCTCACCGGCGACGACGCCGAGTACCGGCTCGCCGTCCTGTTGTCCGGTTGGCGTCGCGACACCCTGTCAGAGCCGTTGCCGCCGCTTCCGGGTATCGATGAGATCGAGCACGCGATCGCAGCATCCGAGCCGCCCCGGCGCGGGAGCCGTGCGATGCGGCACTTACGTGTGGTTTCCGGTGCCGCCGCCGTCGCGGTCGTCGCGGCCGCCGGGCTCATCGTCGTCGCCGAAGGCGCCCAGCCCGGTGACACCCTGTGGGGAGTCAAGTCGGTGGTCTTCGCCGAGCAGGCCCAGCAGACCAAGGCGATGGTGCAGGCCAAGGACAACCTGGAGCAAGCCCAGTCGGCCGTTCAGACAGGCGACCTGTCATCGGCCAACAGCCTGATCTCCAAAGCATCCGAAGACCTCAAACCGGTCAAGGACGAAGAGACCCGCCGCCGGATGAAGGAGTGGATCGAACGGCTCAAGGACGACAGCGCGAAGAAGGCCACCAGCAGCAAGACCCGCGAGAGTACCGCATCCGAGAGCACCCCGGCCGATATCACCGACGACAGCACCACGGTGGATAATCCGGTCGTCGATGATCCCAGTCCTGATGTCGGCACCGACGCCACGGTCAGCGACACCGTGACCTCCGACCCGTCGCATTCGGTCCTGCTCACACCGTCGAGTTCGCCATCGTCATCGAGTGCACCGCCCACGACCACCGCAGCGCCGACGACCACCGCCGCCACGACCACGGCCGACCCGACGACAGCCGACGAGACCGTGGTCGTGACCACCGAGGTGGAGACCACCAGCCCGTCGAGTTGACCGGGCCGTATAACGACTCTTGCCGACGCCGCGGTTGCGGTGTCGGCAAGAGTCGTTTTTCAGAAGTGTTTGCGGCCGGCCGCCGCGGACGTCAGCGGTCGGTGCCGCCGATGAAGTGGCTGTGGGCATCGGCATAGCCCCGGCAATAATCCCAGGTGACGTAGTCGTCGGGACGTGGGTCGACAGCCGGCTCGTGCGGGCGTACCGTACCGTCGAGCAGCAACTGAAGTAGGTTTGCCCGCAACATCTCCCAGTCGTGGTAGTGATCCTCGCGGCAGTCCTCGCACATCACCACCAGACCGCGCACACCCCGCTGCGCCAGCAGTGTCTCGTAGACCTCCAGGTCGGCGAGATCCTCCTCGACGGCCATCCGCTCACTGTCGTCGAGAGGGATACCGGGCTCGATCGCGTCCAGGGCGGCCGACGGGTCGCTGGGATCACCCGCGAACGGATCAGGGGGAAGGCCGGGTGGGAAATGATCACGCACGGGTCCACGGTAGCCGATCGCCGTCCCGGATTGGGTGTCGCTGTCGTCCGGTCGAATGCGTTGCTGTTTGTGGTTGCCGTCGTCGGCGTGATTCATGGTCGGGGCGGTGGTGCCGATACGATGGAACGATGACGCACGTTCACACCGGTGGAGACGATCCCGGCAAGGTCGCGATGCTCGGCCTCACCTTCGACGACGTCCTGCTGCTGCCGTCCGCATCAGATGTGATCCCGAGCGATGTCGACACCTCGTCGAGGGTCACCCGCAACATCACACTCCGGGTACCGCTCGTCAGCTCGGCGATGGACACCGTCACCGAATCGCGCATGGCCATCGCGATGGCCAGGGCCGGGGGCATGGGCGTCCTGCACCGCAACCTGTCGATCGACGAGCAGGCATCGCAGGTGGAGACCGTCAAACGGTCCGAGGCCGGGATGGTCACCGACCCGGTGACGTGCTCACCTTCCGACACCCTCGCCGAGGTCGACGCGATGTGCGCGCGGTACCGCATCTCCGGGCTGCCGGTGGTCGACGCCGCCGGTGAGCTCGTCGGCATCATCACCAACCGTGACATGCGGTTCGAGGTCGATCAGGACCGCCCGGTGTCCGAGGTGATGACCAAGGCCCCGCTGATCACCGCGCAAGAAGGGGTGTCGGCCGAGGCCGCCCTCGGGCTGCTGCGGCGCAACAAGGTGGAGAAGCTGCCGATCGTCGACGGTAACGGCAAGCTCACCGGCCTGATCACGGTCAAGGACTTCGTCAAGACCGAACAGCATCCACTGGCCACCAAGGACTCCGACGGGAGGCTGCTCGTCGGCGCCGCCGTCGGCACCGGTGGCCCGCAGTGGGACCGCGCGATGGCTTTGGCAGATGCCGGAGCGGATGTGATCATCGTCGACACCGCACACGCCCACAACCGGCTCGTGCTCGACATGGTGGCCAAGCTCAAGGCCGAGGTCGGCGATCGCGTCGACGTCGTCGGCGGCAATGTCGCGACGCGGGAGGCCGCCCAGGCCCTCATCGACGCCGGTGCCGACGCCGTCAAGGTCGGCATCGGGCCGGGTTCCATCTGCACCACCCGCGTGGTCGCGGGCGTCGGCGCACCGCAGATCACCGCCATTCTCGAAGCGGTCACCGTCTGCCAGAAGGCGGGCGTACCGGTGATCGCCGACGGCGGTCTGCAGTACTCGGGCGATATCGCCAAGGCACTGGCCGCCGGCGCGTCGACCGCGATGGTCGGGTCGCTGCTGGCGGGTACCGCCGAATCGCCCGGTGAGCTGATCCTGGTCAACGGTAGACAGTTCAAGAGTTACCGGGGCATGGGATCGCTCGGCGCCATGCAGGGTCGCGGCCAGGGCAAGTCGTACTCCAAGGACCGCTACTTCCAGGACGACGTCCTCAAGGAGGAGAAGCTCGTCCCCGAGGGGATCGAAGGCCGGGTTCCGTTCCGCGGGCCGCTCAGCCAGGTCGTGCACCAGCTCGTCGGCGGGCTGCGCGCGGCGATGGGATACACCGGGTCGGCCACCATCACCGACCTGCAGCAGGCGCGGTTCGTGCAGATCACCGCGGCCGGGCTCAAAGAGTCCCATCCGCACGACATCACCCTCACCACCGAGGCGCCCAACTACTATTCACGCTGACCCCGGTCGTGCCCGAGGTGCCCAAAGGCGCCCGGGCACGTCCGTGTGAGCACTCGTCACCAGCAGAAAGGCGCAACGGTGCGTGACCTTGTCGATATCGGAATGGGCCGCACGGCCCGGCGGACCTACGAACTCGACGACATCAGTGTCGTTCCGTCGCGCCGCACCCGGTCGTCCAAAGATGTGTCCACTGCCTGGCAGATCGACGCCTACCGGTTCGACGCGCCGATTCTGAGCCACCCCACCGATGCGCTCGTCTCACCGGAGTCGGCCATCGATCTCGGCCGGCTCGGCGCGCTGGGCGTCATCAACGGCGAAGGGCTGTGGGCCCGGCACCGCGATGTCGAGAACAAGATCGACCAGCTGATCGACGTCGCCACCACTGATCCCGACCCGCGGGCAGCCGTGCGCTGCCTGCAGGAGTTGCACCGGGCGCCGCTCGATCCCGAACTGATCGGGCAGGCGGTGGCGCGCGTTCGTGAGGCCGGTGTGACCACGTCCGTGCGGGTGAGTCCGCAGCACGCACCCGAGCTCACCCCGGCGCTGCTCGCCGCAGGCGTGGAACTGCTGGTGGTGCATGGCACCATCATCTCCGCCGAACACGTCGCGCAGGTGGACCGTACGACCGGTGAGGCCGGGGCGCCGCTCAACCTCAAGACCTTCATCGCCGATCTCGACGTTCCGGTCATCGCCGGCGGTGTGCTCGATCACCACACCGCGCTGCATCTGATGCGTACCGGTGCTGCCGGGGTGATCGTCGGATACGGCTCGACCGCCGGATCCACCACCACTGGTGAGGTTCTCGGCATCGGGGTGCCGATGGCCACAGCCATCGCCGACGCCGCCGCCGCGCGCCGCGACTACCTCGACGAGACTGGCGGCCGGTACGTGCACGTCATCGCCGACGGTGACATCCACACCTCCGGCGACCTGATCAAGGCCATCGCGTGTGGTGCCGATGCCGCCGTGCTGGGCACCCCGCTCGCCACCGCCGCGCAGGCACCCGGCCGTGGCTGGTACTGGCCGTCGGCGGCCGCCCACCCCGACACCCCGCGTGGCGCGCTCCTGCAGGTGGCCACCGACGAGGATCGTCCCGACCTGGCGCAGGTTCTGGGCGGGCCGTCCGACGACCCGTACGGCGAACTGAACCTCGTCGGCGCGCTGCGCCGGGCCATGGCCAAAGCCGGTTACTGCGACCTCAAGGAGTTCCAGAAGGTGGGGCTGTCCGCCCGGGCGTGAGTGATTTCCCGCCGCGTCGGGCGCACTTATAGACTTGCCCGGGTGACCGGCTCATCCGATAACACCCATCCCGTCCTGGTCGTCGACTTCGGTGCCCAGTACGCGCAGCTCATCGCCCGTCGGGTGCGTGAGGCGCGCATCTACTCCGAGGTCATCGCCCACGACGCACCGCTGGCCGAGTTCGAGGCCAAGAACCCGGCGGCCATCGTGCTCTCGGGTGGGCCCGCATCGGTGTACGCCGACGACGCACCCAGTCTCGACCCTGCGGTCCTTGATCTGGGGGTGCCGGTGTTCGGCATCTGCTATGGCTTCCAGTCGATGGCCAAGGCACTCGGCGGCACCGTCGCCAACACCGGTGGCCGTGAATTCGGCCGCACCCCGTTCACTCCCGGCGGCGGTGTACTGCACGCAGGTCTCGACGGCGAGCAGCCGGTGTGGATGAGCCACAACGACGCCGTGCAGGTGGCACCCGAGGGGTTTTCCGTCACCGGATCGACGCCCGGTGCCCCGGTCGCGTCATTCGAGAACACCGAGCGCCGGATGGCCGGGGTGCAGTATCACCCCGAGGTGCTGCACACCCCGCACGGGCAGCAGGTGCTTACCCGTTTCCTGTACGACATCGCAGGCCTCGAACCCGCCTGGACTGCGGCCAACATCGCCGAATCCCTCATCGAGGACGTGCGTGCGCAGGTCGGTGACGGTCTGGCTATCTGCGGCCTGTCCGGCGGTGTGGATTCGGCGGTGGCCGCCGCGCTTGTGCAGCGCGCCATCGGTGACAGGTTGACCTGCGTGTTCGTCGATCACGGTCTGCTGCGCGAGGGTGAGCGCGAACAGGTGCAGCAGGACTTCGTCGCCGCCACCGGTGCACGCCTGGTGACGGTCGATGCCGAGTCGGTGTTCCTGAGCGAGTTGTCCGGCGTCAGCGATCCGGAGGCCAAACGCAAGGTCATCGGACGCGAGTTCATCCGCTCCTTCGAGGGAGCGGTCACCGAGGTGCTCGGCGACCGGGCCGCGGCGGGGGAGAAGGTCGACTTCCTCGTCCAGGGGACCCTGTATCCGGACGTCGTCGAATCCGGCGGCGGCAGCGGCACCGCCAACATCAAGAGCCACCACAACGTCGGCGGACTGCCCGACGACCTCGAATTCTCCCT
>NZ_JAGQTN010000104.1 GCF_020438995.1 Gordonia sp. (in: high G+C Gram-positive bacteria) | reverse complement strand
CTGCCGAGTACTCCCACCGGCTTCGCACGTGGCCTGTACCTGCTGCAATCGGCCGGACTGGTCACCCTCGACCGCAAGTTCGGCGGCACCTCGGCGCAGGATCTCACCATCACGGCGGCCAACGTCCTCGATTCGGCTCGGCATCTGGACGTGATCGGGCTCAGCTTCGACGAGTTCCTCAAGTCGACCTACAACAGCTACGACGCCATCGTCCTCAATCCGGATCAAGCCGCGAGTCTGGGACTGGTGCCGGCCACCGACGCCCTGGCCGTCGAACCCGGGCCCGGTAACCCGTACGCGCACGTCCTCGTCGCGCCGTCACGGCTCGCCGGTGATCCCCGCGTGCTCGAACTGACTCGCGCGCTGGAGGATCCGCGGCTTGCCGGCTACCTGAACCGGACCTACCGCGGCGCGAACATCGCCGCCGCGGCGGCCACGAGCTGACGGCCTGGCCTCAGCGATCGCCGTGCGCCGCGTGCGTGCCGAATCCCCGCCGGTGATAGGTCAGCGGCTGCGCGTCCGTATCCGACTCGGCCGCAACGACATCGCCGACGACGATGGTGTGGTCACCACCCGGCAGCAGGTCGGCCACCCGGCACGCCAGCCACACCGCCGTGCCCGTGATACGCGGTACCGACTCGACCTGGTGCCAGTCGATGTCACCGAACTTGTCGGGCCCCTTCGTCGCGAATCGGCCGGCGATGTCGTGCTGGTCACCGGCCAGCACATTGACACCGAACGCCTTCGATTCCCTGATCCGGGCCAGGGTTTCGGACGTGTCGGCGAGTGCGACGGCCACCAGCAGCGGGTCCATCGACAGCGACATCACTGCGCTGACGGTGGTGCCGTGCGGACGGTCACCGTCCATCACGGTGATGATGGAGACCGGTGCGCAAAGATTGGCCATCGCCTGCCGGAACTCGGTCTGCAGGTCGGTCAGTGGTGCGGACATGACGAACTCCTATGTTTATCCGGTGATCCCGACGGGGTGACTACCCGGTGATCCCCACCGAGGCCCAGAACTGCTCGAACGACGACGGGACCATGTCGTTGCCGAACTTCACCTGTCCGTCGACGAAGCGGTGCACCATGACCATCGTGGTGTCGAGCACGGTGTCACCCAGACGCCGGTAGATGTGGACGTTCGCGGTGACGATCTCGTCGCCGACGACGTCGCAGTGCACCACCTCGTTGCGGGCCTCGTCGAGTTTGGCCACCACACCGAAGGCGCCCAGGAACTCACCCTTGGTGTAGAGGCGCACCGCGCCTTCCACGGTGAAGCCCGCCCAGGTCATGTCGTCGGCGTACAGGGCGACGAGCAGGCTCGGGTCGCCGGCGTCGGCGGCGGCGAAGGCCTTGGTCAGGGCGTCTGCGTTCTGCTGGGTCATGATGTGTCCTCTCGGGGGATGATCGGGTTGGTGTGTCGACCATCACTGTGGCGGTCGACCGGCCCGTCGGGTAACCGGCCGACTACGTGATCTGGGCCCCGAATCACCCAGGACCGGAACGTCAGCGCGAAAGACCTGGTCAAGAGGCATTCCGTGACGGGTGATCCCACTGTCACACCCGCACCCGACACCCGCGGTGACACATCTTGACCCCCGGGGTTGTCGGCAGGCGCCATCGGACAGCAGAGTGATCTGCATCACCGAATGTGGGGAATGTGCGATCCCGACGGTGCCGATACCGGACGAGAGGTACCGAAGTGAATGCTGACGAGTGGGCCGAGATTCAGCGGTGCCACGCCGAGGGCGAGACGATCAAGGGGATCGCCGAACGACTTCGGATGTCGCGCAATACCGTCCGGCGGGCTCTGGCGATGACGTCGCCGCCCGAGGATCATCGCAGCGTCAAAGGCTCGCTCGCCGACGAGGCCGACGACGACATCCGCAGGATCCTGGCCACCGACCCCGACGTCACGATCGCCGAGATCGGACGGTCGATCGGCTGGACCCGATCACGCACCCTGCTGGCCCGGCGAGTGAATACGATCCGCTCGGAGAACACGGCTCAACTCGGGCGATCGAGCGGTACCGCGACGCCCGGTCTCCCCCGCCCCGCAACCAGTTTCGTCGGGCGGCGCGGTGAACTGGCCGAGCTACGCCGTCTCCTGGGCGACCATCGGCTCGTGTCGGTGGTGGGCCCGGGCGGAATCGGCAAGACGCGCCTGGCGATCGCCGCCGCCGAGGAGTTTCGCCGCGCCTTTCCCGACGGCGTGCGGTTCGTCGACTTCACCGCGGTCCGCAATGAATCCCTGCTGGCCCAATCCGTATGCGATGCCCTGTCTCTGAACAGCAGGGAGTCCAGCGACCGATCGGTGCCGGACACACTGGCCACATTCCTGCGCACCCGCAGGATGCTGCTGGTCCTCGACAATTGCGAGCACGTCGTCGACGGCGCCGCGGCACTGATCGCGCACCTGCTCGCATCGACGGCAGAGCTGCGGATCATCGTGACCTCACGGGAGTACCTGTCGATTCCGGGCGAGTACGTCTTCCACCTCGGAGCTCTCTCGACCGAGGACACCCACGACGTGAGTGCCGCGGTGGAACTGTTCACCCGCCGCGCATCGTCGGCTCTCGCCGGATTCGAGCTCACCGACGCCAATCATCAAGCTGTACAACAGATCTGCCGACGCCTCGACGGCCTTCCGCTGGCAATCGAACTGGCCTGCACCAGGCTGAACGTGCTGTCGGTGCACGACCTCGCCGATCTCCTCGACCGGCGGATGTCGATGCTGACCGTCGGATCGCGCGACCGCACCGCACGGCACCGCAGCCTGCAGGCCACCACCGACTGGAGCTACGAACTCTGCACCGCGCCTGAGCAATTGCTGTGGTCACGCCTGTCGGTGTTCATCGGTGGATTCGATCTCGGCACCGCCGTCGAGGTGTGCGCCGACGACCAGTTGCCCGCCGAATCGGTCGTCGACGCGGTCGCCGGGCTCGTCGCCAAGTCGGTGGTGTCCCGCGTCGCCGACGACCGGCGTGCCCGCTTCCGTCTCCTCGAGTCGATCCGCGAGTACGGCTGGAGCAAACTGGTCCCCCGCGACCGCGACACGATGAACGCCCGGCTCCTGGCCTGGTCCGCGCGGATCATGGTCGACTCGGCGACCCACTGGTACGGTCCCGACCAGGTGACCAAGGCCACCGTGGTCCAGGACAACCTGGGAAACGTCCGCGCCGCACTGGAATTCGCGATGGACTCACGCGCGGACCCCGACCTCACCGCCGTCGCCACGCACGCGTTGGGTTCGGCCCGATTCCTGTGGGCCTGCGGCATATCCGGCCGGGAGCACCGCATGTGGCTGACCAAAGCGCTGGACCTACCCCATGCAGGAGACAGGAACAAGGCGCGGATGTTCGGGGTCCTCGCACTGCTGCAGACCTTGCAGGGCGATCGCGAGTCGGCGGCCTTCTCGATTCAGCGGGCCCGCAGCCTCGCCGATCGTGTCCACGACCGACAGACCGCGGCCTTCGCCATCCACACCACCGGACTGCGCGACTTCTTCGCCGGCGACTTCGTGTCCGCCGGAAGACACTTCGACCATGCCGAGGCGCTCTACCGCGAATCCGACGCCGATCTGCTGGCCACCCTGCGGGTGCACCGCGGGATGCTGCTGAGTTCGATTCTCGACATCGACGGCAGCCGGGCGGTTTTCACGCAGGTGCACGAGGCGACCGCCGCCGTGGGCGAACAATGGTTCCATTCCTACGCAACCTACGGGCTCGGTCTGACGGCACTGCTCGCCGGAGAACCCGGCCGGGCCGCCGAACTGGCTTCCCAGGCCCTCGGTGAGCATCGACCGTTCGGTGACGTCGTCGGCATGACGCTGATGGCCGACCTGCTGGGCTGGTCGCTGGCCGCCGACGGGTCCGGGACGCGTGCCGCGGTGGTACTCGGTGCGGCGTCGGCGCTGTGGGGGCTCTTCGGGCAGCAACTGTACGGATCGGAGCACTGGAATGCGTTGCGCGCGGACGCGGTTGCCACGGCCCGCGCCGATCTCGGTGAGTCCACGTTCGAAACCTGGTGGGCCCGTGGCGAAGCGATGTCCACATCGGAGCTACTCGACTACATCGCCGGCGACGGGGCCCCAGGCGACGCGCCCGCCGCCGTGACCGACGACCGCAGTCCGGCCGTCGTCCGGCGCTCACCGCCGGCTCACGACACCGTTCTGCTCGGTTCCCTGTCCCAGCGCGAGCAGGAGGTCGCCGTGCTCGTGGCCGACGGCCTGACCAACAAGGAGATCGCGCAGCGGCTCGTCCTCTCGCCCCGTACCGTCGAGGGCCATGTCGAGCATGCCCTGCGCAAACTCAATCTCACCCGCCGGACGCAGATGGCCGCGGCGATCTCCGGCTCCCGTGTCTCGCCGTCCTGAGGATCTGGCCTGATCTGTTCCGGACCGACTTCCCGCATTCCCCGGATGAGTCCCCACACAAACTGGAATTCTGCCCCGGGCAGGCGTTTTCGCACCGCCCGGGGCAGAAGTCTATTTTCGGTGAGGCGATCGGGGTGTTACGCCTCGGGCCGTGTCACTACACCTTGCACAGGGTGCCCGCGTCCACCGGCAGCGCGATGCCGGTGACGAAGCGCGAGGCGTCCGAGGCGAGCCACAGCACCGCGTTGGAGATGTCGCGCGCCTCCACCCACGGCGTCGGCAGCAGATTCATGCCCTGCTCGCACGCCTCCTTGAAATCCTCGTGGGTGGGGTGTTCGAGGTCGGGGCGGAACAGCCGGTACATGGCCTCGTGGTCGATCATGTCGGTCAGCACCGATGTCGGATGGATCGAGTTGCACCGGATACTGTGCGCACCAAGCTCATTCGCCGCAGTCCGGGCCAGACCCAGAACCCCGTGCTTGGCGGCCACGTAGTGGGCGAAGTTGGGGAACCCCTGCAGGCCACCGGTCGAGCTGATGAGGATGATCGAGCCGCCCTCACCCTGCTCGATCAGGTAGGGAACGGTGGCGCGCATCGTCTTCCACACGCCAGTGAGGTTGATGTCGACCATCTCGTTCCACTGCGTCTCGGTGAGTTCGTGCAGCGGTGCCGACGAGAAGATGCCGGCGTTGGCCACCACGGTGTCGAGTCGGCCGAATTCGGCGATCCCCTCCTTCACCGCCTGCTCCAGACCCTTGAGGTCCCGGACGTCCACGATCGAGGTCGCCGCGCGCCGGCCGGTCTTCTCGACGAAGCGGGCGGTCTCCTCCAGATCTTCGGGTGTGGCTCCCTTGTACTCGGTGGTGCCGAGCTTGGCGCAGATGTCGATCGCAATGATGTCCGCGCCTTCTTCGGCGAGCCTGATGGCGTGCGAACGTCCTTGTCCGCGTGCGGCTCCGGTGACCAGTGCCACCTTGTTGTCGAGTTGTCCCATGATGTGCGCCTCCTTGCGCATACTTCGGTGAAATGTGCCGACGGTGTCGGATACAGGGTCGGCGAAGAGTGAAAAAGAGGTCAGCGGTTCTGGTAGCCGGGCAGGATCGCGGGTGCGGCCTCGACCAGGGTCATCCGGTCGATGAGCGCATGCTGGGTTGCCACGGCGGCGTCGCGGACGCAGCGGCCGAGGGCGCTGGGGTTACGGACCGTGGCGCTGCCCGCCCAGCGGTGCGCGAACATGACGACCTCGCCGGTCACCTCCTGCACCCAGGTGGTGGCCTGCCGCATCCGGGCGCGCTGCTCGTCGGAGATCTCGATCCCCTGTGCCGCAGTGGCTTCGGCGTCCCCGAAGACCTCGTACACATAGGCCTGTGCCGCCCGGAACTTCGCCTCGTGCCGCATGAAGTCGAGTTGGAACAGGTCCGAGTCACCCACCGGGCCGTCGTAGCCAGGCCGGATCTTGTTGTTGACGATGCCGGCGATCTCCTGCAGCGCCCGCTGCGCCAGCCCCAGCGCCACCGGTGCGTGACCGCCGACGCCGATGCCGAGGAGCCCGAGCTGGTAGACCGGTTCGGCCTGGGTGGGGACGGTCGCGAAGGTCTCCATGGTGAACTTGTCCGGCACGAACCGGTCCTTGACCGCGTAGTCGTAGGAGCCGGTGCCGACCATGCCCATGACATCCCAGTT
>NZ_JAGQTN010000103.1 GCF_020438995.1 Gordonia sp. (in: high G+C Gram-positive bacteria) | reverse complement strand
TGGTCCATCAGCGCGTACAGCATCGACGGCACCAGCATGGTGGCCGAGATCTTCTCCTCCTCGATGGTGCGCAGCACCTGAGCCGGGTCGAAACCCGGAAGCACGATCAGCTCACCGCCTTTGAGCAGCGTCGGCACGAAGAACGCCGCGCCGGCGTGCGAGAGCGGCGTGCACATCAGGAAACGGGGATGTTGCGGCCATTCCCATTCGGCGAGCTGGATCTGGGTCATGGCGGTCATCGCGCGCGCGGTTCCGATGACGCCCTTGGGTTTTCCGGTGGTGCCGCCGGTATAGGTGATGGACACGACGTGACCGGGGGACAGCGGCGCGACGGCCAGCGGCTGCGGATCGAATGTGGCTGCGGCGGAGACGATGTCGTGCCCAACGCCGGCCAGCTCGTCGGGTACGGGACCGAGGGTGAGGATCCGGGTGAGTCCGTCGACGCGGTCGAGCAATTCGAGTGCGCGCTCGACGAACTTGGGGATCGGGTCGATCACCAGCGTCGTCACACCGGCATCGCCGAGGACGTAGGCGTGGTCGTCGACCGAACCCAGCGGGTGCAGCGCGGTGCGCCGCCAGCCCTGCGTCTGCCCGGCACCGATCACCAACAGCACCTCGGGACGATTCAGCGCCAGCAAGCCGACCGCCGAACCCGATGCGGCCCCGACGGATTGGAATGCCTGGACGTATCGGCTGATCTCCTGCGCCATCTGTTTTCCGGTCAGCTGCGCCGCCCCGAGACGCAGCACGGTCCGGTCGGAGTGCCGGGCGAGCGCGGAGGCCATGAGGTGACCGAGGTGCACACCGTCATGCAGTGGCACCGTGGGCGGGACGACCGGCTCGGGGACGATGAGGGATGCGGTGTGCGCGGCCGGGGCGTTCGTAGCCGAGGAGTTCATGACCACCAGACTAGAACGTGTTTCAGTTTTTGCCCAGAACCGAGCCCGATCCGGACGTAGCACCGTCGGCCGGACACCTCCCCTACTTCGCGGTAAGCGCCTAGGATTGCGGCATGACTGATCTTGACCAGGCGACGACCCGTCGCGACATCACCGACGCACTGCTCACCGCGCTCGAACGCCGCCACGAGGTGCTCGACGCCATCGTCGACGCCGATGACCACGAGGCCGCGGTGTCCGCGATCGCCGAACTGCTCGGCAAATCCACCCTGGGCGCCGAGGCCGTCCTCGGTATGCGCCTGAATCAACTCACCAAGGCCGAGCGCCGCAAGAACCAGGCCGAACTCGACGACCTCAACTCCACGCTTACCTTCACCCTCGCCGAACGTCCCGCGAGCAGCGGCGACACCCTCGAAGTGCGCGCCTTCTGCGCCGACGACGCCGACATCTTCGCCGTGCGCACCGAAGAACTCAAGGTGGCCGGCGACGGATCGGGAGAGCCCGCGGGCCCGCTGGCCGACGAGATCGCCAAGGGCGCACAGCGCGTCGACGACGAGGACGCAGTGTGGCTGGTCGCCGAGGAGGAGGGCATCAAGGTGGGCCTGATCTTCGGCGAACTGTCCGACGGCGAGGTGGATGTGCGCATCTGGATCCATCCCGACAAGCGCAAGCAGGGTTACGGCGTTGCCGCACTGCGCAAGTCGCGGTCCGAGATGGCGTCGCTGTTCCCGGGTGTGCCGATGGTGGTGCGCGGCCCCAGCTCGTAGAGTCTTAAACCCGCCGGGGACGGCCGAATCTCGCTGTGATCGCGGTGATTCGGCCGTCGTCGTCTATCAGGAACGACTCGCGGACCTCCGCCGCCAGCCCGAGTGCCCGGGGTTGCACGTGCACGAAGTAGCGGGTGGTCACCGTGTGCTGATCGACCGTCGCGGTGAACCCGCTGACGGCGTGGATCAACCGGAACTGCGGGCCGCGGGCCAGACTGCGGGTGATGTGCGGGCCGTTGCGGCCGGTGCGCACCCCGAACTCGACGCGCGTGCAGTCCGGATGCAGCGACACCACCGATGGGTCGTGACTGACCAGGGCGTCGACATAAGCTCTAGCGATCGCGACCCGGCGGGATTCGTCGACGGGCATGGATCCGCCTCTACCGGGCACCGTAGACGGGCATCGGCACGGGGGCCTTGGCCAGCAGTTCCTCCACCACCGGCCCGAGTTCGGCAACATCCCAGCGGGCGCCCTTGTCGGCCTCGACGCTGCGCTGCCAGCCGTCGGACACCGAGATCTTGCCGCCCTCCACCTCGAAGACGCGGCCGGTGACCGACGCCGACTGGGCCGAACCCAGCCACACCACCAGTGGCGACACGTTGGCCGGATCCATGGCGTCGAACGAGCCGTCGGTGGGCGCGGCCATCTGCTCGGCCATCGCACCGCCTGCGCCGACGGTCATCTGTGTGCGCGCCGACGGGGCGATCGCGTTGGCGGTGATGCCGTAGCCGCCCATCTCGGCCGCCGACTGAATGGTCAGCTCCGCGATGCCGGCCTTGGCGGCAGAGTAGTTGCCCTGGCCCACCGAGCCGTACAAGCCTGCGCCGGAGGAGGTGTTGATGATGCGGGCCTGCGGGGTGCGGCCGGCTTTGGCCTCGGCACGCCAGTACGCGGCGGCGTGACGCAAGGTGACGAAGTGGCCCTTGAGGTGCACGCGCACCACCGAATCCCACTCCTGTTCCGACAGAGACACCAGCATCCGGTCGCGGACGAAACCGGCATTGTTGACCAGGGTGTCGAGGCGACCGAACTCGTCGACCGCGGTGGCGATCAGGGATTCGCCGTAGGCCCAGTCGGCGACGTCGCCGACGCTCGCGACGGCGCGGCCACCGGCGTCCCGGATCTCCCCGGCGACGGTGTTGGCCGAGTCTGCGTCGTAGTCGTTGACCACGACGGAAGCGCCGTCAGCGGCGAAGGCGTGTGCGTGGGCGCGGCCCAGGCCCTGGCCGGCGCCGGTGACTATCGCGACGCGGCCTTCATTCAGCTTGCTGGACAATGGTTCTCCTCGGGTTGGTCGTTATCGTTGGTGTGGTTGTGGTGGCGTCAGGTGTCGAAAGGTCACCGGACCCTTCGTGACCCTCGCTCCTTCGTCGCTTCGGCCTCAGGGATCAAGATGACACCCGACACCCTCATCGCTTCGGCCCCAGGAATCACGATGACACCCGACACCCTCATCGCTTCGGCCTCAGGGATCAAGATGACACCCGACACCCTCATCGCTTCGGCCCCAGGGATCACGATAGGTACCCGACACCCTCCGCTTCGGCCACAGGGATCGCCTTCTTGATCCCTGAGGAGGCGAGCCGCTAGGCGAGGCGTCTCGAAGGGTCCGGCGAGCCGCGGCTCCCAACGCTTCACACCTGGTTGCCGGCGTTGGCGGCGGACAGGAAGGCGGGGCGTTCGCCGCCGCCGTGGATTGTGAGGGTGCTG
>NZ_JAGQTN010000102.1 GCF_020438995.1 Gordonia sp. (in: high G+C Gram-positive bacteria) | reverse complement strand
GTGTCACCGGCCGCAGCAGCCGCCCGCACACCTCACCGATGGCCCGGCCCGCCCCGGTCGATCCGGTGAACGCGACCTTGTCGATGCCGGGATGTGCGACGAGATAAGCACTTTCGTCGCGATCGGCGGGGACGACGTTGATCACTCCGGCGGGCAGTCCGGCCTCGACGGCCGCATCGGCGAACACGTATGCGTCCAGGGCTGTTTCGGGTGCCGGTTTGAGGACCACCGTGCAGCCGGCGGCCAGCGCGGGCCCGATCTTCATCGCCGCGAGCGCCTGCGGGTAGTTCCACGGGGTGATGGCGGCGACCACGCCGACGGGTTCGCGGCGGACCACGGTCCGGCCGCCGAACACACCGGCGCGGGTGTCCTGTGTGGAGCCCTTCCGGATCAGCCCCGCGTAGTAGGCGATGATCGATGCGGGGGCGATTCCATTGGCGCCCTTGGACAGTGAGATCGGCATTCCGTTCTCGCGGCTCACCAGCATGGCGGTGTCGCGGGCGCGGGCGCGCAGCGCGGCGGCAAAGGCGTCGAGGACGTCGGCACGCTCGTCGGCGGTCAGTCCGCGCCACGGGCCGGCGAATGCGGTGCGGGCGGACTGCACCGCCGCATCGATATCGGCGGGCGCCGCCAGTGCGACGGTTCCCAGCGGCTTCTCGGTGGCCGCCTCGATCACGTCGTGGTGCGCGGAGGTGGACGGGGTGGTCCAGGCTCCCCCGATGAACAGTTGTGGCCGGTCGATCATGTTGTGTTCCTTACGATCCGGGCTGACTGCGGGACTCAGCGGAGGACATCGGGGTGACTGAACAGGACCGAGGAGACCAGCGGCGCCATCGGGCCGCCGATGAACAGCGAAGTCCGCGCCCCGGCAACCTGATTGGTGGAGGTGCCGCGGATCTGCCGTACCGCCTCCACCGCCAGGTTGAGTCCGTTGACAAAGGCGTCGGCCAGATTGCCGCCACTGGTGTTGACGGGCAGCTTTCCGAATGGGGCGGTGAGGTTCTCGACGGTGAGCACCCCGCCGGCGGCCTCGCCGGGTGGGCACAGCCCGTGGTCGATGAGCGCGGCGACAGCGGGTCCGGAGAAGTTCTCGTACACCTGCACGACGTCGACGTCGTTCGGCCCCAGCCCTGCCGACCGCCAGAGTCGTTCGGCCACACCGGGTTTACCGTTGTTCGCCGGGCCGAATCCGGCCGTCGAGTACTGCACGTCGTTGTCGATGCCCTCGCAGTATCCGCCGGGTGATCCCTGGGCACCGGCCAGCACGTACACCGGGTCGGGCCGCAGATCACGGGCGCGCTCGGCCGATACCAGGATCAGCGCCACGGCGCCGTCGCTTTCGCGTGAGCAGTCGAACAGGTGGAAGGGTTCGGCGATCAGCCGCGAGGACTCGTAGGCGTCCTCGTCGAGCGGCTTGCCGTAGGCTTGCGCGGTCGGATTTTGCTGCGCGTGCTGGTAGGCCGCCAGCACCAGTGCCCGCAGCGCGTCACGGGGCACGCCGTCGTGTTCGAGCATCCGCTGGGTGCGCATGGCGCAGATCTGCGCGGGCGAGCCGACGCCGTGCGCCAGGAAGTGCGGCCCGTAGTGGTATTTGGCGTAGCCGAGGCGGCCGGTATCGGCCTGCGACATCGCGCGGTACACGGCCACCACATCGGCCTGCCCGCCGGCGATGGCGGTGGCGGCGTTGGTGATCGCCGCGGCGACGCTGCCACCGCCACCGCCCCACATCATGTTGGACCAGCGCAGCTCGTCGATGCCCAGGGCGTCGCCGAGGATCGGTCCGTCGTTGGATCCGCCCGCGTACGAGACGAATCCGTCGATCTCGCGCGGCGACACACCCGCGTCGGCGCAGGCGTCGAGGATCGCGTGAAGCGTCATCACCTGCTCACTGTCGGGAGATTGTCCACGGCGGTAATGTCTTTCGGCAACGCCGACGACGGCGCTCGCGCCCCTGATTCCGCGGGTCATGCGGCCACTTCTTCCCTGGTCCAGCGCAGCAGCGGCCATGGTTCACCGGGCCGGGTGCGTACCGTGCCGACAACCCGATCCCCGATCTTCGGCGTGCGCTGCGGATCATCGACGAGCATGCCCAGCACCCGGCGGCCGCCGGCATGCGGAAGTTCCACCAGCACACTGATGTACGGCAGATCGCCACCGAGCTCGCTGATGTAGGGGTACCAGCTGCGGCTCCAGCTGTAGATCGTTCCGGCCGCTTCGACACTCTCCCAATCGATGTCGAATCCGTGGCACTGCGCGCACACCGACTGCGGTCCCCAGATCCAGCTGCGGCAGTCCGCGCAGCGCTGGAGCCGGAGTTCGCCGGCGACGAGCCCGTCCCAGTACGGCTGGTCGAGACCGTCGGCCATCGGACCCCAGGGCACTTCGGCGGTCATGACGTAACTCCTTCGGCGACAGGGAAGTTCGCCAGTTCGGCGGCGAGCCAGCTGTCGCCGTGCCGTTCCCAGATCGACCGCAGCCCGATCACCCCGGACGCCGTACGGTAGATCGTCTCGCCCACCATCCGGTCGCCGTCGGCCCGGATCCCGACGATCTCATAGGAGTCGATCGCGCCCCGTGGAACGTCTACGCCGTAGAAGACGGTGGGCAGGTTGGCCTGCACCATGTCCGCGAGCACCGCCTTGTTGTCACCGGCCGCGACACCGGCCACATGCCGGGCGTACAACTGCCCGAACTCCTCGTTCACACTGTCATCGTTTGTCATTCGACCACCATCCCGCATCGGTCACAATTGGTTAAACCTTACGTAATTAGATTAATTCGAGCAACCGAGGACCGCGCCGCCGTCCTCACCTATGGTCACGGACCGTCCCGCCACATCCTCGGCGGCCAACACCGCGACGTCGTCGGCCCCGGTCACCACGGCGAGCGCGCGCTCCCCGTCCCGGGGGGCGGCGGCCACGAAAGCCTTCTCGGGCAGCCCGTCCCGTCCGTACACCACGGTCCAGGATTCGATGCGGGCCGCACCCGCGTACGAGACCAGCTCGGTGGCCACCGGCTCGGCGTCGACGAGTTCCTGGACGTCCCGGCGTGCGAACGGCTCCGCCGGCGGCGTGGCGCCGTAGATCCCGAAGGCATGTTTGGTGAGGTAACCACTGTTGGCCGTCACCAGCCCGTACGAACCCGGATTTTCCCGCAAACGCGTCGTCACCGTCGCGATGGCATGGGTGCTGTAGTTGTTCCACGGCCCACCGGCGAAGGTCAGCCCCCCGGTACAGGTGAGCGGGCGCGCGGGATCGTCGAGCGGCAGACCGATCTCGGCCGCCGCGACGGCCACCGCGGACGGGAAACACGAGTAGATGTCGATGAATTCGATATCGCCGATGCCCAGGCCGGCCGCGGCGAGTGCTTCGCGCGCACCGATCCTGATCGCCGGCGAGCGGTCGAGCGCCCCGCGAGCCGCGATCGCGTCCGTGTCGTGGGCTTCGGTTCCCGCATGCGGGAACACCCACGTCGCCGGATCGATGCCGAGTTCACGAGCCTTCGCCACCGAACACATCAGCAGCGCCGCGCCCTGGTCGACCATATTGTTCGAATTGAGCAGCTTGGGGTACGGCGAGGCGATCATCCGGTTACCGGGCGACGGAGTGATCAGCTCGTCCGGACCGTATTCCTTGCGCACCCATGCGTGCGGATTGCCGGCCGCGACCCTGCTGAAGGACGACCACAGCCGCCCGATCTCCTGCGCGTGGTCGGCGATGGACTGACCGGCCGAGATCCGGCGCGCCTGATCGAACAGCGGATACACGTAAGAGGGCCGGTCGATACCGACGCGCCGCTCGCTCTCGGCCTCCATCGGCACATCCGGGACGATGATCGGCGCCGGCAAGACGGACTCGTCCTGCTTGGTCCACACCGGACGCTCACCGGCGGCACTGAACTTCATCCGGGTGCGCCAGGATTCGGCGCCGCCGATCAGGACGACGTCGGCCCGGCCGGCCAGAATGTCGGCCGCGGCGGCATTGACCATCACCTGCGGGGTGCTGCCACCGTTACCCGAGTAGCCGGTGCGGCGCAGGCTCGACGCGGCGCCGACACGCTCGGCCACCAGCAGTCCGGGGTCGCGATAACGCCAGGACAACAACCTGACGACCCACACCGTGTCCACCTGTTCTAGCAGCCGCTCCGACCCCGCCTCCGCGGCCGCCGCGCGGGCCGCCGCGGCCATCAGATCGACCGGCTCCGCGCCGTCGTGGCCGTTGATCTGGCCACCGCCGACCAGCACCGGGGTTCGTGGGTCCAGGCTCATGGATCTCTCCTCCATCACTGTGCAGCGCACCCGAACATCGCGCCGGAACTCTCACTAATCTAATTCATTTAGATATGTGAGAGGCCGGGCGGGCTCAGTTGCCCGCGTTCTGCCCGCCCGCGTTCTGCCCAGCCGGGGTCGACTGCTTCGGTGCCTGCTGCTTCTGATCGCCGGCGGTGCCCGCGCCACTTCCCCCTGCGTTGTTGCCTTCTGTGTTGTTGCCTTCTGGACTGGCACCGTCTGCGTCGAAATTGGTGCCGTTGCTGGTGATGGCGGTGATCTTCCAGCCCTGGTCCTTGTCGATCGTCAGTTTGTACGTCGCGGTGGTGTCGATACCCGACGCCGAAGTCTGCACATTCTTGGTCACGATCTGAACGAAGGCGTCCACCTGGTAGACATTGCCGTCCACCGATTCGACCTTCGCGGTGATCGGCGTCGAGGTCGACGACCACTGCATGGGACGCAGCAACTGCTCCATCTGGCTCGCGGCGTTGCGCAGTTTGGCCGACAGCTCCGGCGTCGTGTTGTCGGTCAGCCGCGTCAGCCAGCCCTGGGTGTCCTCGTAGCTCATGTTCGCCGCACCGGTGGCGTAGTCGAGTGCCACCTGCTCGGCGTGTGCCTTGTCCTTGGCGGCCGAATTCAGATCGTCGATCTGACCCGCCTTGTCCACCACGAGCCAGATGAGCACGGCGCCGGCGATGACGACCGCCGCCGCACCGAGCCCGATGAGCAACGTCCGCACCGACAGGGTCACTGTGCCCCGCCCACGGCCGGCAGAGTCCTTTTCCTGACTCACCGGCTTTTCCGTACCCGCCGATTCCGATTTCGCGTCGCCGGAACTGTCTGCCGCAGAACTGGTCGGGGCGGCGCCGTCGTCGTCGGGTGTGGACGAGCGGGTGTCGGTCGCAGCACTCATCTCAGCGACCTCCTGTCTTATTGGGCGGGCTGATTCGGATGGTGAGGGCACCTCCGTTGGCGGAGGCGATGAGTTGATCGAGCAGTTTGCCGGTGTCGACGGTGCGCAGCGACGCCGCACCAGCCGTGGCCAGCGGCAGCAGATTGTCGCCGATGACCTTGATGTCGCCGGAACTGGTGTCGAGGAACTCCTGCAGCATCGCGACCAACGGCGTCGCACCGTTGTTGATACCGACGACCATCGGCCCCGACCAGTCGATCGCGTCCTTGACACCGTGCATCATGTAACTGAACAACGCCGTGAAATCGAACACCTTGGGTGTCAGTTCCGCCAGATCCTTGGGCAGCGGACCCGAGCGCATCAGCAACGGCTGCATCGTCTGCAACAGGGTCCGCAGTGAATCCTGGTTGCGCAGGAGTTCCTTGGTCAGCAGGGTGCCGACCTTGTTGAGGTCATCGAGCACCTCGATGTTCTCCGGCAGACCCGCGTCAAGCTCGCGGAACACCCGAGCTACCTTGTCCGCGTCCACCTGGGTGAGGATCTTGGTGACCTGCTCGGACAGATCCTTGAAGGTCGAGGTCACTTCCACATGGCCGGTATCGACCCGTGCGTTGTTCTGCAGATACGGACCGGTCGCCACTGCCGGCAACACCGACACATAGGCCTCCCCCAGCGCGGACAGGTTGTCCACGCGGTACCGGCTGTCGAGCGGGATCTTCGTCGATTTGTCGTAGTCCCAGGTGATCCGGGCCCCCTCGACGCTTTGCGAGATATCGGTGACGTGACCGATCTCGATGCCCCGCAACAGAACCCGTGAACCCACCAGGATTCCGTTGGTGTCCGGCACGGTGATCGTGGCGTGTTTGGCACCGATTGTCTTGATGTGCAGGCCGACATTGAAGATGTACGCGATCGACACCCCCAGGATGACCAGCATGGCCACCACCGACACCCGAGTCTTCGTGATCATTGCAAGACCCCCAGAATCCGCAGCACTGTGATGGTGTCGCCCAGCAGCTGTTTGTTGCTCCCCGATGCCTTCACCGACGTCACCGTCACCTTCGGATTCTTCAGGAACGGCAGGAGGGTGTCACCGAGGAAGCTGTTGGTGGCCTTGAGCGTTCCGTCACCGGCCGGCCACATCGGTTTGGCCGTTTCGAGGGTGTCGGCGAGCGAATTGAGCAGCGGCGAGGCCCACAGACCACCGGTGAACACCTTGCCCACCGACGGCAGGAGTGTGGCGATGTGGCGCAGCAGTGTGTATGCCACGGTCTCGAAGTAGTGCACACCGCCGGCGGAGAACACGTGCTCGATGTAGGTGGCACTCGCCGGGAACGACTTGGCCACATTGTCGAGCCCGGTCAGGGTCCGGTCGATCTCGTCGGTGTTGTCGGCCAGATCATCGAGGTCCTTGGCCACCGTGGTCGCCAGCCTGCGCACGTCCTTGACCTTCGGCAGCACCTTGTTGAGGGTGCCCATCGTGTCCTGGACCTTCTGGATGGTGCCGCCGTTGACGAAGTAGGCCAGGACCGCGATCGTGTCCTCCAGCGTGGGCGGCGACGTGGTGCGCTCCTGCGGGATGACCGAACCGTCACGCAGGTATTCGGTGGTCACCGCATTCGTGTCGGGGGTCAGCCCGAGATAGGTGTCGCCCAGCGGTGTGTTCTGGCGGATGACGGCCGACGAGTTTGCCGGTACAGGACGGGATTTGGTGAGCCCGACGACGACGTCGACGCCGTCGGCGGTTTCGTTGAGCGCGGTGACCCGACCGACCTGCAGGCCGTTCATCATCACGTCGGCACCGGTGGGGAGGTTGAGCACGCTGGCGAACTTCAGCGTCACCTCGTAGTCGTTGCTGACGCCGGCCTTCACCGACGGCAGCCGGTTGGGGCTCAGCG
>NZ_JAGQTN010000101.1 GCF_020438995.1 Gordonia sp. (in: high G+C Gram-positive bacteria) | reverse complement strand
TCCTCGCCCACCCCGTTGAAGCTGATCATCGCCTGCAGTTGGGTGCCGTCGCCGTCCTGCAGGGTGGCGAAACACAGTTTGCCCTTGTTGCGCAGGAAGATGACGCGTCCGGCGACGCCGGCCACATCGCCGGTCTCGGTGCCGGCTTCGAGGTCGGGGTAGGCGGCGCGGATCTGCGCGAGGCTGTGGGTGCGGTCCAGTTCGACCGGGTACGCCTGTCGGCCCTCGGCGAGAATCCGCTCACGCTTGCCACGCCGGATGCGGATCTGCTCGGGGGCGTCGTCGGCGCCCTCCGTCGACGGCGCGGCTGCTGCGGTGTTCGGGGTCTGGCTCACGAGTCAAAACCCTATCGGGCAGGGGGAATGTGCTCCAACTCGATATGTCGGTGGCCGTGGTTCGAGGTGATCCGGTCATGCGCTCGGGTCGCCGGACCCTTCGTGACCCTCGCTCCTGCGTCACTTCGGCCTCAGGGATCAAGAAGGTTGGCCGCTTCGGCCTCAGATCAAGAAGGTTGGCCGCTTCTTCCTCAGATCAAGAAGGTTGGCCGCTTCGGCCTCAGGGATCAAGATCGTCGGGTGCTTCGGCCTCAGGGATCACAATCGACGGGCGCTTCGGTCTCAGGGATCAAGATGTTTGGGCGGGCCTCGGGATTTTCAGTGGGCGGAGATGGTGGCGAGTTCGGCCTTGGCAAGGGGGGCGGTGACGCGGGCGCGGTGCAGGGCGGCGAATCCGCCGACCAGAAATGTGGCGCCGGCGATGCCGCGGGCCTGCAGGTGCCAGGCGAGCCATTCGGCGTCGTGGCCATCGTCGCTGATCAGGACCCAGCGGGCATCGGGTGCGGCCACGCGCAGCGATTCGCGGGTGCCGGGGGTGAGTCTGGTGAGGACGTCGGCGGCGTCGATGGCAAGCGCGCCGGGTAGCACACCCTGCGCATCGCGCTGGTGCTGGCTGCGCATGTCGACGGCGATCACGCCGGCGGAGGTGAGGGTGGCGTACTCGGAGACGAGGACGGAGATGCGCAAATCAGACGTTGTGGAAACACGAACGGTGGAGAGGACCGCAGTCATGGCAGGAATCCTTGGAATGATCGAAAGAGGTGGGAGGGTCGCCGAAGAGGGGCAGCCGCAGATGCGGACTCAGCCCCGACAACACTCCTGACAGCTCTTGATCATGTCGAGCAGTCTGCCAGATCCGGCAAACGACGTCCACCCTCGTCATTCGATCGGCCCACCGTGACGTTAACCACTTTGGCGTCAACCAGCAGCGACGTAAAAGGTCAGCGGCGGGCGCGGGGGTCCTTGCGGGAACGTTCGTGGACGCGACGCAAGCCGTCGAGGGTGAGATAGGGGTGGTGGTCGGTGAACGCGGCGCATTCCTCGTAGATCAGCGGTGCCAGCGAGCCGGTGGCCACCACGGTGAGGTCGTCGGAATCGAAGCCGGGGACAGTGTCGCAGATCCGCTCGACGAGGCCGTCGATCTGGCCCGCGAAACCGTAGATAATGCCCGATTGCAGCGCCTCGACGGTGTTCTTGCCGAGCACCCCGCGCGGCGGCATCAGCTCCACCCGGCGCACGGTCACCGTGTGCTCGCTGAGGGCGTCGACACCCAGGTTGATGCCGGGGGCGATGGCACCGCCGAGGAACTCACCCTTGACCGAGACCGCGTCGACGACCGTGGCCGTGCCACAAGCGACGACGATGCATGGTCCGCCGTAGTTGGCATATGCGGCAAGACAATTGGCGACGCGGTCGGTGCCGACCTCCTTCGGGTTGTCCACCAGCAGCGGGACACCGGTGCGCACGCCGGGTTCGAGCAGCAGGTGATGGGCCGACGGGTAATACTTCGGCAGCATCTCGCGCATCTCCCGCAGCAGCGACGGCACCGTCGAGAGCGCGGCCACGCCGGTGATCTGCTCGATGTCCGCGCCGAGCAGGCCCCGGAACAGCAGGGCGAGTTCGTCGGCGGTGGCCTGCTGGCGGGTGTGCAGCCGCCAGTCCCGCACCAGCCTGGCGTGGTCGCCGGAGCCGGCGAACGTACCGAGATGGATGGTGGTGTTGCCGATCTCGACGGTCAGCAGCATGGGACGGCCTTCCTGTGGCGCGGTCGGGGTTGTGGCTCGGTCAGGTGGGTACGTCGCCGGACCCTTCGAGACCCTCGCTCCTTCGTCGCTTCGGCCTCAGGGATCAAGATGCGTACCCCACACCAACGGCATCGGCTCAGGGATCAAGATGCGTACCCCACATCAACGGCATCGGCTCAGGGATCAAGATGCGTACCCCACTTCAACGGCATCGGCTCAGGGATCAAGAAGGGTACCCGAACTTCGGTGGGCCATTTCCGGGTCAGGCGTCGGCGAGGACGACGCGGGGGTCGAGCAGGCCCGAACCTTCGGGGGCGTGGGCGGGGTCGTGGCCCTCCAGCAGAATGCGGTTGTGCTCGTCGACGAACACCACGTTCGGTGAGTACTCGGCGATCTCCTGCTCGTTGAGGATGCCGTAGGCGATGATGATCACCAGGTCGCCGGGGTGCACCAGATGTGCTGCGGCGCCGTTGATCCCGATGACACCGGAGCCCGGCTCGCCGGCGATCGCATAGGTTTCCAGGCGGGCGCCGTTGTCGATGTCGACGATCGTGACCTGTTCGCCTTCGAGCAGTCCGGCCGCGTCGAGCAGATCGGAGTCGATGGTGACCGACCCGACATAGTGCAGGTCGGCCTGAGTCACCTTGGCGCGGTGGATCTTTGCGGTCATCATGGTGCGGAGCATCAGTTTTCCCCTCAGTGGTGCGATATGTAGTAGGACTCAGGATTGTTCGCGGCCGTCGAAACCCGTGCCGATGGCAACCCCGACGTTGTCGATGAGCCGGGCCGGGCCGATCCGGGCGGCGATGAGCAGCCGGCCGTCACCGGTCTCCGGCGCTTCTTCGAGCATGCGGCCCCGCAGCTCGATGTATTCGACCGCGATGTCGGGGTGGGATTCGACGACCGCGCGGGCGGTAGTCAGGATCGCGTCGCGGCCCTGCGCGGCGACGTGCGCACCGGCAACCAGCGCCGCCGACAGGGTGGTGGCAAGTTGGCGCTGCGCGTCGTCGAGATAGCGGTTGCGAGAGGACATGGCCAGACCGTCGGACTCGCGGACCGTTGGCACGCCCACGATCTCGACACCCAGGTTGAGGTCGTCGGCCATCTGCTTGATCAGCACGAGCTGCTGATAGTCCTTCTCGCCGAAGTAGGCGGCGTTCGGATTGGCGATCGAGAGCAGCTTGTTGACGACGGTCAGCATGCCGGCGAAATGCGTGGGCCGCGAGATGCCGTCGAGGATCGCACCGGCCGGCCCCGGATGGATCATGGTGCGCTGCCCGTTCGGGTACATTCCGGCGACCGTCGGCGCGAACACCAGCTCCACCCCGAGCGGGCGCAGCAACTCGCAGTCGGCCTCGAAAGTGCGCGGGTAGGCGTCGAGATCCTCACCGGCCCCGAACTGCAGCGGGTTCACGAAGATCGACACGATGACGACGGTATTGCCCTTGGCCTTGGCCGCCCGCACCAGTTCGAGGTGCCCGGCGTGCAGCGCACCCATCGTCGGTACCAGCGCCACCCGCTTGCCCGCGGCACGCAGCGCGTTGCTGACCCGGCGCAGGCCGGCGGGATCGCGGTGCACCGTCAGCTCACCCGGCGTGAACAGGGCCTGGCCGGCGTCGGCCGTTGATGCGGTCATGATTCCTCCAGCACGTCGATGAGGGTGGCCGGCGCTCCCGACTGGTCGGCGGCACGGCGGGCGAGGGTCCGGTAGGCGTCGGCGATGCCGTGCGGACCGTCGCCGCCGGGGATGGCGCGCAGCGCGCGCAGGTGCGCTGTGACCGCGGCGGCATCACCCCGGGCGACCGGTCCGGTCAGTGCCGACGGCCCCAGTTCCAGCACATTGCTCAGCGATGCGGTGACCAGCGGCGCGAGGATCCGCTCGGCAAGCCGGGTCGCATCGCCGTCGACCGTGGCATTGGCCGCCCCGGTATCGCCGGCATCACCTTCAATCGCCGCGTTGAGCACGGCGACAGCATCGCTGATCAGGGCGATCAGGTGGTTCGCGCCGTGCGCGAGCGCCGCGTGATACAGGGTGCGGTGATCCTCGGGGATGCGCACCGGTTCGCCACCCATCTCCATCACCAGCGACGCGCCGATCGCATCGCCGATGGGGTCGGCGGCGGTGATGCCGAAGCAGGCCCGTGCCAGACGCGTGGTGTCGTCGGTCGAACCGACGAACGTCATCGCCGGATGCAGGGCCAGCGGCAGCGCACCGCGCGCCGCGATCGGGTCGAGGATGCCGATGCCGTGCGCGCCGGCGGTGTGCGCGAC
>NZ_JAGQTN010000100.1 GCF_020438995.1 Gordonia sp. (in: high G+C Gram-positive bacteria) | reverse complement strand
TCGCATAATCGCTGGCACAGTGCGTCGTCGCCACGATCCACCGGGCGGGGTAGGAATGTTGGTCGTCGGTGATCGCCCGCGCGATCTCGGCGTCGTCACCGGGAGTCAGGGCATCGATCCGGCGCAGCACGATCGTCGTCGCGCTGGTCGCCAGCGCGGCCTCGGCATCATGGACGGCGTCGGGGGAGGAACAGTCCACCACCGCGCACCGCGCTTGCGGATTCTTGTGCAGATGAGCGCCGCGCGCCAAGGTGACGCGGCCCGCGCCCCGCTCACCCACCAGCAGGGTGTTGGTGCTGGTCGCCGCGGCCCTGGAGAGCTCGGTGCGGCAGCGTTCCCACTGCGGTGAGCCGCCGACCGCACCGGGAAGCGTCGGCACCTGGTATCCCCGACGCCGGACCGAGGCTTCCCGCTTGATCAGATCGACCTCCAGCACCACACCGGCCGGTTCACCGGCGTCGTCGACGAGGGTACGGCGGATGGCTATCGACTGCCCGGAAGGCAGGATCAGCGTGAATTGGTTGATCCTGCCGGGGACCAGCATGCACCGTGCCTCCTCCCGCAGGAATGCCTCGTCGATCGGATCGAGGAACTGCGAACCGCTCGACATGAAGATTCCGCAGCTCAGTGAGTACACAGCACCGGACCGTCTGCGGCAGGCGTCGATGAACGAGTTGAGCACCGCGAGCTGTTTCGCGGAACCACTGGAGCGCAGAGCTGCCTCGATGTCGCGGGCGGCAGTGATCGTGAGTTGCCGCATCATCGGATTCGCATCCCGGGCCAGGCAACTGATGTCGAGAATCCCCTCCAGCTTCCCACTGACCGGATCGTGGATCGGTGTGCCCGCACAGGTGAACTCGTGGAGTTCCTCGTTGAAATGTTGTGTGCCGTCGATGTACACCGGCATCCGTGCCTCGACCGCCGTGCCGACGCCGTTGGTGCCGACCGTGGCCTCCGAATAGTCGAAACCCGGAGCGAAACACGCCTCGTCGAGACGCCCGGCCAACGACCGGTCCGTGTCCCGGCGAAGGATGACCCGGGCATTCTCATCGGTGAGGGCGATGGCGAGCGGAATACTCGACATATCGCCGTGCAAACGGTCGAGAACCGGGACCGCGCATTGCACGAGGCGGCGCTGCAAGTCGAGGTCCGGAACGTAGTGCAGGTCGGAGAGGACGTGATCGGGCGCCAGCCCGGCGTTCCGGGAACGATCCCACGACTGGTGGATGTACGTGGGCAGGCGGGCGGACCCGGGGGCGCCGGCCATTCCATCGGGGGCCCCGCGCTCGGTGAAGTGACGTCCTGCGCCACTGTTCCGGATCGTGGTCATCGAAATCCTCTGCCTGACGGCGACTACGCTGCCGTCATCACGGTCAAGTGTTCATCACCGAAGCGGGCCGGCGAGGGGACTCGGTGCAGAACCTATCCGCCTCGCCAGGCCCACTCCTATACCTCTGCGTCCAGCAATTCCTGCAAGTGACGGTCGATTTGCACCATGTACGTCGGAGCGACACCGAACAGTCCGAGATGCCCCAGCACATCGTTCACGATCCGGAATTCAGCGTTCGGGATCAGCCTCGCCTCGGCCTCGCAGTCTGCAGGCGGGAACAGCTGATCCAGGTCGATCGGTAGGACGAAGACCTTGGCGGTGATCCGGCTCAGCGCCGCCGCCAGATCGCCTCCGGTGTGCCGTGCGACATCGCCCCGCTGCCACGCCCAGGCCTGAGTCAGTAGGTCGTTGGGATCCATCGCGGTGAAGTACGGCTCCAGGAACCCTGCCAGGAAGGCCTCCTTGGACTCGAAGTCCAGCGCCCGCCAGACCTCCTGCTTCCAGAACTCGGTGGAGAATCCCTTGATCGCCCAGATGTGTGACATGCGGGTCAGGCCGTCGACCACCTCGTCGTTCGAGCTGTACTCGCCGCCCTTCCACGCCGGATCTGACATGATCTGCTCGCGGATGACCTCGGCGATCAGGTAATCGTCCGGGGTGTTCTGGGCGGTCCCGGCTATCGGCGCCGCCCGCAGCACCTTGTCCGGGAACCGAACCGCCCACTCGTAGGTCTGCTGCGCACCCATAGATCCGCCGACCACCAGGGCCAGCTTGTCGATGCCGAAGTGCTCGCGGAGCAGCCGCTCCTGTGCGACGACGTTGTCGCCGATCCGGATATCCGGGAACTTCGACATCGCGATGCTCGCGTTCGGGCCGTCGGCGTTGTGCGGGGACGTCGACAATCCACTGCCGATCTGGTCGACGCAGATGATGAAGTACTTGTCAGGGTTCAGCGCGTGGTCCGTGCCGATGTAGACGTCGCGCCACACCTGGTGCGTCCCCGAGAACCAGGTCGGGATCAGGATCGCGTTGTCCCTGGCCTCGTTCAGCGTGCCGAAGGTGGCGACGGCGAGCCGGCAGTCGGGAATCGTCCCGCCTTCCTCCAGCTGGAGTTCGCCGACGCTGATCAGTTCGTAGTCTCCGTGATGGTCGTGACTGTAGTAGCCGTTCTCAATGGCCATGGTGGTTGCCTTTCACAAGGATCGTCGGGAGCCGCGCGGATCAGGAGAACCGGAATCGGGGGTAGCCTGCGGCGGCCTCCTTCTCGCACTCCTCACGGTAGGCGCCGACGCCGCCGATGTAGGAGAGCAGCCTGCCGGTGGGTTTGCCGGGGACATTTGCGCCGGTGTACCAGGAGTGGGACTTCGGGACGAGGGTGGCGTTGGCGATCTCGTCGTGGTGATCGACCCAGCTCTGCTCGCCCTCGACTGTCGGCTCGATGATCTGCAGGCCGTTGGACTGCATGTGCTTGACGACGTCGGTGATCCACTCGGTCTGCTGTTGGAGGCAGGTGGTCATATTGCACAGAGCCGCGGACGGCGCCAGCGGGATTCCGGTGTTCAGCAGGTTGGGGAAGCCCTCGATCATGATGCCCATCGTCGAACGGATGTCCTTGCCCCATTCTTCGGCGAGTGAACGTCCACCGCGGCCGCGGAGATCGATCCGGGTGAGAGAACCCGTGCCGGCGTCGAAGCCTGTTGCCATGACAATGACGTCCACCTCGTGGTGGCTGCCGTCTTCGAGTTCGATACCGGTCGAGGTGATCCGTGTGATGGGATTGTTCCGGACGTTGACGGCCTCCACATTGTCCTGGTGGAAGGCCTCGTAGTAGCCGCGTTCGAGCGGAACACGGTGGGTGCCGAAGCCGTAGTCGCCGGGTTGCGGGACCAGTGCGTCGATGAGTTCCGGATCCTGGAGGCGGGCCTCGATCTTCTCCCGGACGAACTGTGAGATCACGTCACTGGCCTCCTGTTCGGAGAACAGTTCGGCGAAGGAGGCGAGCCAGAGCTTGAGCGAGCCGTCCTCCCAGATCTGGTTGATGTGCTCGTGCCGCTGCTCCGGGGTGAGATCGGCCCAGGCGTGTTCGA
>NZ_JAGQTN010000099.1 GCF_020438995.1 Gordonia sp. (in: high G+C Gram-positive bacteria) | reverse complement strand
CGGGCCTCGTCGACCACGTGCCGCAGATAGTCGCGGACTCCGCCGAACCGGGCGAAGTACTGATCCATCTGCTCCTTGGCCTCGTCGCGGCTGATCTTGAGCTGAGCCGCGAGGCCGAAAGCGCTGAGGCCGTAGGCGAGTCCGTACGACATGGCCTTGACCCGGTGCCGCATCTCGGTGGTCACCTCGTCGATAGGCACCCCGAACGCCCGCGAGCCGACGAAGTTGTGCAGGTCCTCACCGGTGTTGAACGCCTCGATCAGACCCTCGTCGCCCGACAGGTGCGCCATGATCCGCATCTCGATCTGGCTGTAGTCGGCCGTCATCAATGTCTCGAATTCGGTTCCGCCGCCCGCGGTTCCGACGACGAAGCCGTTGCGGATCTGTCTGCCGGCCTGGGTGCGGACCGGGATGTTCTGCAGGTTCGGGTCGGTCGAGGACAACCGTCCGGTGGCCGCGACCGTCTGGTTGAAGGTGGTGTGGATGCGATCGTCGTCGGCGACCGACTTGAGCAGTCCGTCGACAGTGACGCGCAGCCGGGTGGCGTCACGGTGTTCGAGCAGGTGCGCGAGGAACGGGTGCTCGGTCTTCTCGTACAGGCCCTGCAATGCATCGGCGTCGGTGGTGTAACCGGTCTTGGTCTTCTTCGTCTTGGGCATGTCGAGCTTGTCGAACAGCACCGTCTGCAACTGTTTGGGCGAGCCCAGGTTGATCTGCTCCCCGATCACCTCGTAAGCGGCGTCGGCGGCCGTACGCACCCTATCGGCGAACTGCTGTTCCAGTTCATGAAAGTGCTTGGTGTCCACTGCGATTCCGGCCGCCTCCAGGTCGGCGAGGACGAACGTCAGCGGCAGTTCCATGTCGGTGAGCAGTGACCGCGAATCGATCCGGTCCAGTTCGGTGTCCAGCGCGTCGGCCAGCTCGGCCACCGCGCGGGCCTCCAGCATCTGATGCTCGGACGCCTTGGCGTCCTCCTCGCCTTCGGCGTCCAGCAGCGACAACTGGCCGTCGCCGTCGGGCCCGTCTGCCTTGAGTTCACGGCGCAGGTAGCGCAATGACAGGTCGTCAAGATCGAAACTGCGCTGGCCGGGTCGTACCAAATATGCGGCGAGCGCTGTGTCGCTGGTGACCCCGCGCAGGGTCCAGCCCCGCACCCGCAGGGCATGGATCGCCCATTTGGCGTCGTGGCACGCCTTGGCCATGGTCTCATCGGCGAGCCAGTCCGCGAGCGCCTGCTCGTCGGCCTGCGCGATCACCGGGATCGCGATATACGCCGACGCACCGTCGGCAGCCGCGATGGCGATCGCCGCCGGATCTGCGTCGACGACCCGCTTCGGTGCCGACACCGCGATCCCGGTGCGTCCGGTACGGGCATGGGCGTCGAGCCAGGCGCCGACCTCGCCCTCGCCGAGAATCGAACCGTCGAGGTCGAATCCGGCCTCGGCCTCCGGTTCCACCGACGACAGCGTGTTGAACAGCCGGTCGCGCAATACCCGGAACTCAAGTTCATCGAAGAGCGCGTGGATGCGTTCCCGGTCCCAGCCGACGAGTGCCAGTTCGTCAGGACCGGCCGGCAACTGCATATCGCGGACGAGCTGCGTCAGGTGCCGATTGGTCTGTACCGACGCGAGATTGGCGCGCAGCGAGTCGCCTACCTTGCCCTTGATCTCGTCAACATGGTCGACCAGCTCGTTCAGCGAACCGTACTGGCGGATCCACTTGGCCGCGGTCTTGTCGCCGACGCCGGGCACTCCGGGCAGGTTGTCGCTGTTATCACCGCGCAGCGCGGCTATGTCCGGATACTGGGCCGGGGTGACGCCGTACTTGGCCTCTACCTCTTCGGGAGTGAACCGGGTCAGCTCCGACACGCCGCGCTTGGGGTAGAGAACGGTGACCGCGTCATCGACCAGTTGCAGTGAATCACGGTCACCGGTGACCACCAGTACGTCGAAGCCGCGTCCTTCGGCCTGGGTGGCCAGGGTGGCGATGATGTCGTCTGCCTCGTACCCCTCGATCGCCATCACCGGGATACCCAGCGCGCCCAGCACGTCCTTGGTCAGTTCGACCTGTCCACCGAACTCCTCCGGTGACTTGGCGCGCTGCGCCTTGTAGTCGGGAAACAACTCGGACCGGAATGTCTTGCGCGAGACGTCGAACGCGGCTGCGACATGCGTCGGCGCCTCGTCACGCAGCAGGTTGATGAGCATCGAGGTGAAGCCGTACACCGCGTTGGTGGTCTGCCCGGTGGCCGTCTTGAAGTTCTCGGCGGGCAGCGCGAAAAAGGCACGGTAGGCCAGCGAATGCCCGTCGAGCAGCATCAGAACCGGCTTTCCCGACGCTGTGCGGGCTGACGTACTCGAGGCTGCGGCACTCTTGGCGGGACTCACCCGGACCAGTCTAGGACACGTCCCGATGCGTCCTGGACCGGCGCGACGACCTACGCGACGCCCAGATACGCCTCCCGAACCGCGTCGTCGTGCAGCAACGCTCTGCCCGGTCCTTCCTTGGTGATGGACCCGGTCTCCAGAATGTAGCCGCGGGTGGACCGGCTCAGCGCCTGCTGCGCGTTCTGCTCGACGAGCAGGATCGTGGTGCCGTCGGCGTTGATCTTCGCGATGATCTCGAAGATCTGCCGAATCACCATGGGCGCCAACCCCATCGACGGTTCGTCGAGCAGCAGCAGGTTGGGCCGGGCCATCAGCGCGCGACCGATGGCCAGCATCTGCTGCTCACCGCCCGACATCGTGCCACCGAATTGCTTCTTGCGTTCACCGAGCCTCGGGAACAGTCCGAACACTTCCTCCAGCGCCGAATCATATTCCGCCTTGGACTCGAATTTCCTTCCATAGCAACCCATGTCAAGGTTCTCCAGCACTGTCATACCGGGGAAGATCCGGCGCCCCTCGGGCACCTGGATGATCCCGCGAGCTACCCGCTCGTGCGGTTTGAGCGTGGTGATGTCCTCGCCGTTGAACCGGATCGATCCCCCGGTGAGTTTGTTGAGCCCCGAGATACCGCGCATCGTGGTCGATTTTCCCGCGCCGTTGGCGCCGAGCAGGGTGACCAGTTCACCGGCCTGTACGCTCAGCGAGATCCCGTGCAGCGCTTTGATTCTCCCGTAATGGATCACCACATCGGTCAGTTCCAGCACCGGAGTACCCGGAGCGGGTCCGCCAGCAGTCACGGGACCGTTCTCAGGCGATTTCGTCATCGGGCACTCCCAGGTATGCGGCGATCACCGCCGGGTTGTCTCGGACTTCGCGTGGCGCACCGTCGGCGATCTTACGGCCGAACTCGAGCACGACGATCCGGTCGGTCACGCCCATCACCAGTCGCATGTCGTGCTCGATGAGCAGCACCGTGTAGCCGTCGTCGCGGATCTTCTTGATCAGCCCCATCAGCGCGGTCTTCTCGCTCGGATTGAAGCCCGCGGCGGGCTCGTCCAGGCACAACAGCTTCGGTTCGGTGGCCAGTGCACGGGCGATCTCCAAACGGCGCTGATCACCATAGGGCAGGTTGGAGGCCTTCTCGGTGGCGCGAGCGGCGATCCCGACGAACTCGAGCAACGCCATGCCGCGTTCGACGGCGTCACGCTCCTCGCGGTAGTGCCTCGGCGTGCGGAACGTGGCTCCCCATACCGAGGTCTTGTGCCGGGCGTCGGTGCCCACACACACGTTCTCCAGCGCGGTCATCTCGCCCCACAGCCGCACGTTCTGGAACGTACGCGCGATGCCTTTGCGGGTGATCTTGTGCCGCTTGAGCTTGCCCAGTGGCTCACCATCGAAGGTCACCGTGCCACGGGTGGGGGTGTAGACACCGGTGATGGCGTTGAAACAGGTGGTCTTACCCGCCCCGTTCGGACCGATCAGGCCGAGGATCTCGCCGCGCCGGATATCGAACGACACATCGCTCAGCGCCGCGAGCCCGCCGAACTCGACGGTCAGGTCACGTACCTGCAGCAAGGTGTCGCCCTCGGCGGTGGCGATGTCGCGTTGCGGTGCGACGGCTTCGGCAACCAACTCGGGATCGGCGAGCGTCGGGTCGACCGCCGCCGGGTCGACGACCGTCGTGGCTTCCGGGTCGGCGAGGACGCGCGCGATCTGTTCGGTCGGCGCCTCGGTGATCCGGGGGATTCGCTGTGTCGCGCCGTCGGCAACCGACATGGTTTCCGGAGTTTGCCAGACAGCCTTGCCGAGGTTGGGCCGGGGTTCGGGGCCCGGATCGCCGGGAGGGCGGTGTGTCACGGCGTGACCTCCTTCTGTCCTGATGGTGAACCGGGTTCGCGTCTGACCGCATCACCGACCCGGTGCGCGGCCGCGTAGACCTGTCTGCCGAAAGTGATCAGCCGGGCGCGAGCCGGGAACAGACCCTGCGGCCGGAAGATCATCAGCGTGACCAGCGCCAGACCGAAGAACAGGTACTTGAAGTCGCCGAGCGACTGCCCGCCCACCTCGATGCCCTGCACCCGCGCCGGCACGTACACGATGATGAACGCGCCGACGATAACGCCGAGCTTGTTTCCCTGACCGCCGATGACCACCGCACACAGGAACAGCATCGAGTTGATGACCGTGAACGCCTTGGGGTCGACGTACTGCACCTGACCGGCGTACACCGCGCCCGACAGCCCGCCGATGCCGGCACCGATGACAAACGCCCACAGCTTGTACTTGAACGTGGGTACGCCCATGATCTCGGCGGCGTCCTCGTCCTCACGGATGGCGATCCAGGACCGGCCGACGCGACTGCGTTCGAGGTTGCCGACGAACAGCAGCACGATGACCACCAGCAACAGTGCCAGCCAGTACCACCAGATACCGGAGTTGAGGGTGTGGTTGTTCTGCACCGAGAACACGCCGTCGGGGTTGTCGGCGCTGCTACCGAGTTCGGGGAACAGCACCCCCTGCAGACCTGCGGGGCCGTTGGTGACCTCTTTGAGGTTGTCGGCCAGCAGGCGGACGATCTCACCGAAACCGAGGGTCACGATCGCCAGATAGTCGCCGCGCACCCGCAGCGTCGGGGTTCCGAGGATCACGCCGGTGATGCCGGTGATCACGATGGCGAGCGGAATACACGCCATCCATGCCCACGGCCCGGAGAAGATGCCGTGGTCGGCGCTGTCCCAGATCGGGCTGGCGGGGCTGGTCAGCAGTGCCACCACGTAGGCGCCGACCGCGTAGAAGCCGACGTATCCGAGGTCGAGCAGGCCTGCCTGCCCGACCACCACGTTCAGGCCGATCGCGATGAGCGCCACCATGGCGAACTGTGCCATCGTGGTGCCGAAATTGGTTGCGGTGGTGGCGATCAGTGGCGGATCAAAGACCGGGAGCAGCGCCAGCGCGCCGAACGCCAGTACGCCGATACCCCATTGGGCCGGTCGCGACTGTCGTTCCCACCAGGTGCGGAGCGCGTCGCCCACACCGCGCCGCGGTGGCTGCGCGGCGGCCGGAACAGCAGGGTCTGGAGTCGTCATACGCGTGCCTTCCCGAGTTTCTCACCGAGGATGCCCGTCGGCCGGAACATCAGCACCAGGATCAGCAGCGCGAAGGCCACCACGTCCTTCCACTGATTGCCGAACACAACCGATCCGTAATTCTCCATCACTCCGAGTAGCAGTCCGCCGATCAGAGCGCCGCGGACATTGCCGATGCCGCCGAGCACGGCCGCACAGAACGCCTTGATGCCGAGGATGAATCCGCCGTAGTACACGACGTTAGAGGGCACGTGCAGCGTGTAGAGCAGGGCGGCGGCGCCCGCGAGCAGGCCGCCGATCAGGAACGTCAGCATGATGGTGCGTTCCCGCGAGACACCCATCAACAGGGCGGCCTCGGGATCTTGTGCCACCGAACGAATTCCGCGTCCCAGCTTGGTCTTGTTGATCAGGAAGTCGACGCCGACGGCGAGCCCGACGGCGGAGAACACGATGATCAGGATGACGTTGGTGACCGATGCGCCGAAGAAGCTGAACTGTTCGGTCGGTTCGACCAGTTTGATCGCCGGCTGCGGACTCGACCCACCCAGGCGCGGGTCCGTCGGCACCTTCGGCAGGACGTAGTGGACGAACTCCTGCAGGACGAACGACATACCGATCGCGGTGATGAGGAACGCGAGCGGTTTGGCATTACGTTTTCGCAGCGGCCGGTACGCGATAAACTCCAGACCCACCGCGGTGGTGCCCGACACGGCCATACCTATCAGGCCCGCCAACACCAGGTACGTGATGGTCATGAGGGTGCCCTCGCTCCACACATCGCCCTGCGGCCGGAAACCGAGCAGCATCAGGCCGAGGTACTGGCCGAACATGCCGATCATGAACACTTCCGAATGTGCGAAGTTGATCAGCCTGAGCACGCCGTAGACGAGCGTGTAGCCCACTGCCACGAGGGCGTAGATGGAACCGTAGGCGAGCCCCTGGATCGTCAGCGTCCAGAATCCGTCTCGCAGAGCGCCGAGATCGAAACCGATGGTCGAGGCGACCACCGAAGTCGATTCGGCCAACGAATACGCGATCATGCGTACCTTTCAGCCGGAATGTCGTGGTCGGCACACAGATGCACCCGGGACGAGATTCTCGCACCCGGGTGCACCATGTGTACCGGTAGCCGTTACTTGACTTCGTACACCCAGATCAGCGACGACGTGAGCTCGCCCTTCGGGGTCCACTCGTACTCACGTGCCAGGCCGGTGCCCTTGTAGCCCTTGACGTAGGCCAGCAGGTCGGCGCGGGTGGTCTTGCCTTCGGCGATGCCCTTCATCAGGATCGTCGCCAGGTCGTAGGCCTCGACCGAGTACACGCCCGGTGCCTGCTTGAACTTCGACTCGTAGGCGGCCTTGAACTTGTCCGGTGCCGGACCGCACGGGCAGGTCAGGACCGCACCCTTGGCGGAGCTGCCGGCGAGCGCGGTGAACTGCGGATCGTTCGAACCGTCGCCGGAGACGAAGGTGATCGACGGATCGGCACGCTTGAGCTGCTCGGCGAGCGGCGCGGCCTCCGAGTAGTAGCCGGCGTAGACCACGGCGTCGGGCTTGGCGTTGGTGATGGTCGAGATGATCGCCGAGAAGTCGCGTTCGCCCTTCTTGACGTCACCCTCGCAGCTCTTGATGCTCGCGGAGCCGAGGGTCTTGATCACTGCCTTGGCGAAGCCGGCACCGTACTCGGTGTCGTCCTTGACGACGCAGATCTTCTCCTTGCCGGCGGTGCCGGTCAGGTAGTTGGCCACGGCCGGGCCCTGCACGTCGTCGTTGGCCAGGCCACGGAAGAAGGTCTTCCAGCCGTTGTCGGTGAGTGCCGGGTTGGTGGCCGATGCGGTCACCGACACCAGGCCGGCCTGGTTGAAGACGCCGCCGGTGGCCTTGGTCTCACCGGAGAAGGCGGGACCGATCAGACCGACGATGTCCTTGTTGTTGACGATCTGCGGAGCCACCTGGGTGGCTTTCTGCGGATCACCCTCGGTGTCGTAGGTCTTGAGTGTGATCTTGCAGTCGGCGTTGGCGGCGTTGTGCTCGTCGACGGCGAGCTGGGCGCCGTTGCGGATGTTGATGCCGAGCGCGGCATCGGCGCCGGTCAGCGCACCGGCCATCGCGATCGTCGTCGGGTCGCACTTGGCCTTGCCATCGCCCGCGGGGCTTTCGGCGTCCGACTCCGACGTCGCCTCCACCTTGTTGCCCTTGGTGTCGATCTGCGCCAACGGCGCGATCGTCAGGCTTGAACTCGCCCCGGTCGAGGTGCCGGCACCTGTGTCCGAATCGGAGTCGTCGTCTTTGGAACTACACGCGGACAAGGCGAGGATGCCTGCCATCGTCACCGCGAGAGCACCGGTCGTCATCCGACGATGCATATCTGAAACCTCTCAGTTCTTGCCGCTCGACGTGACCGTCGAGAGGTCCGGAAGAGACCTGACGGAAAACTTAGCCCGAATCAGCCTTGTACGCGTGGGTTCTGCGGGTAAAGTCGCACGGGCGTGGCGCCCTGTTGCACAGATTTAACGTTCCCACCAGGCTTCGGGGCGGTCAGTGGGACGAGCGCGTGTAGTCAGTTCGGCTTACCGAGTGTGTCGACGACGACATGTGCGACGGCCTTCATGGTGGTGCGCCGGTCCATCGCCGCACGCTGAATCCACTTGAACGCCTCGGGCTCACTCAGGTTCTGCTTCTCCATCAGCAGCCCCTTGGCGCGCTCGACGAGCTTGCGGGTCTCGAGCCGATCCTGCATCGTCGCGACCTCGGTCTCGAGCGACTTGACCTCCTGGTAGCGGCTGACCGCCACCTCGATGGCCGGCACGAGGTCGGCCTTGGTGAACGGCTTGACCAGATACGCCATCGCACCGGCATCACGGGCCTTCTCGACGAAGTCGCGCTGACTGAACGCGGTCAACATCACCACCGGCGCAAGACGTTTGGCGGCGATCTCACTCGCGGCGTCGATCCCGTCGCGCACCGGCATCTTGATATCCATGATCACCAGATCCGGCTTGAGCGATTCGGTCAGTTCCACCGCCACCTGTCCGTTGGGCGCCTCCCCCACGACGTCGTAGCCTTCTTCGCGGAGCATCTCGATCAGATCCATCCGGATCAAGGAGTCGTCCTCGGCCACCAGCACCCGATGCGTGGTCGCGGGGGTGTCGCCGTCCGTCGGAGCTTCCTGAATCACCGTCACATCTCCTCCTCACCGAACCCCGGTCCCGGCAGGCACATCCTCCCCGTGTCCGGCCGATCACCCCGGGCGGCCACCCTGGCCAATGCGTGCAGAGTACCGGTTGGCGACGCTTCCGGCTCATCGTCTAATGTGGACACTCGCGGCGCCGCAACCCGGCCCGCGAGGATGCCCTCGTAGCCCAATTGGCAGAGGCAACGGATTCAAAACCCGTCCAGTGTGAGTTCGAGTCTCACCGAGGGCACCATATTTTCGCCTGAGTTTGCCGGCAATCCCGGAACCGGGTTCAGCAGCTAAGTCAGCCGGCCATCTCAGCACTCGACCGAGCCATTTCAGCGGCAACCGAGGTCGTTCACGCAACCCCCTTCGGACGCGCAACACGCGACCTTGCAGGACCCTTCCCTTTCGTTCGTGATGTGTAGTAATCTCACCGTGTCTCCATCGAGATCAAACTGTTACCAACGACGAGCGGACCGATACAGTGCCACAACATCGCCTGAACGCCCCTGCCTCGATTCCCGTCACGACGCTGCTGCTCTCCGACGCATCGTCGAGTGCCCGCCGGGCCGGACAGCACCGCGTCTGCAAGAACTCCACGGCGTCCGTGACCACCGTCGCGGGTGCGACCATGGCCCTCGCCGGAGCGATCGGACTCGCCGCCGGCGGCGCGGCACAGGCTGCGGAACTGCCGTCGAACCCCACGACCGGCTCGAGTGCGAACCCCGCACTGCCGACGCTCCAATCGCTGGCGTCACTGCCGGGCGTGGCGGATCTGACCGCATCGATAGACAAGACCCTGAAGGACCTCCCGGCACCGGTCGACAAGGCGCTGAAAGACCTGCCCGGACCGGTCGACAAGGCCCTGCGCGACCTGCTGCCCCGGAAACTGCCGGTTCCCGGCAATCCCCTGCCGACTCCCGGCGACTACCTGCCCAATCCCGGTAAACACACCGCAGTGAAGCCGGTCCACGGCGTCGTGACCTCCGGCTACGGCGCACGCTGGGGCGTCGTACATTACGGCGTCGACATCGCCAACGAGATCGGCACTCCGATCTACGCCGTCACCGACGGCACCGTCCTCGAATCCGGTCCCGCATCCGGCTTCGGCCAGTGGGTTCGGGTCCGGCAGGACGACGGCACCACCGGCGTCTTCGGCCATGTCGACCAGAGCTTCGTGACGGCCGGTCAGCGGGTCAAGGCCGGCCAGCAGATCGCCACAGTCGGCAACCGCGGACAATCCACCGGCCCGCACCTGCACTACGAGGTCTGGGACACCAACGGCAACAAGATCAACCCCCAGGTATGGCTCCAAAACCGAGGCGTCAGCGTCGGCTGATCCCGCCCGGCGGCGAGACACCCCGGGCGGTGGCCACCTACTTCCGGCGCTGTCACAGTCGTATCCCGGATTGCCGAAGCCGCGACGGTTGTGATCTGCCTGCGTTAGCGTCTCGCTTCACGGCTATATAGAGGCGTGAACGGGGAGGGCATATGCGCTCGGGTACACGACAGCTGTTGCGGTGGCGAATTCTTGCGTGCTTGGTAGTCGGGACAGTCGTTCTTGGTTCGGCGGCGGCACAGTCGGTGAGCGCCGCACCGCACTACCCCGTGAGTTACAACCTGCTCGGAACGCTCACTGCAGGGACGTTCTCACCCGACACACCGCCGCCCGGTGCCAATCGGCCGGGATGCCGCAGCACCGAACATCCCCGGCCGGTGATTCTCGTGCACGGCACGGGCGCCAACCAGAGTAATAGTTGGCAGGCCATCGGCCCCGAACTGGCCAACCGTGGGTACTGCGTCTACACGGTGACCGTCGGGAGCCTGTTCAACATCAGGAACTTCGGCGAACTCGATTCCGTGTACACCTCTGCGGCGCAGCTCGCCGCCTTCGTCGAGAAGGTGCGCCACTGGACAGGTGCGGAGAAGGTCGACCTCGTCGGGCATTCCCAGGGCGGCACCGTCAACCTGTTCTATCTCAAACACAACGACGGATGGCGGTACGTCCATCGTGTTGTGGGTCTGGCCGCGGCGAACAATCCGCCAACGTTCTGGGTCGACATCATGAAGCTCGTCCCGGGATGGAAAGACGTTGTGGGACTTATTGTGCCGGCAACCAAGCAGCTACTCACACCCGCCGAGTACACGAAGTTGTCTCCCCGCGTCTATCCGTCGGTCCGGTATTCGAACATCGTCAGCCAGTATGACGAACTCGCGATCCCCCACACTGTGGCCTTCCTGCCATCGGGGCCGAATGTGCGCAATATCCGGATTCAGGATGTGTGCCCGAATGATCGGGTCGGTCACCTCGGAATGATCGCCGACCCGAACGTCACCCAGGTATTGCTCAACGAACTCGATCCTGAGCGAGCGAAGCCCGTTCGCTGCGGCCCGGGCGGGTTCTTCCTGTAACCGGACCGGTACTGTTCCGGCTCGGACGCACCCTGAAATACAAGGCTGTGCCCGCTCGGCCACGGCGAAGCACACGACGGTCCTGTCGTCGCGGTTGATCCTGATCGTGTTGCTGACCGTCGACGCCCTCTCGACGGCCACCGGCGGCCCGGCATTGCCGATGGGCGCGCCGGTCCTGAAGTGACCGAGTGCTCCCGGTGCGCCGACCGAATGATTTCTGTTCGGACGGCGTGACCGGGAGCACCGCGTCTGCTGGGATGGTATGCGTTCGCCGGACGAAGGGCTTGCCATGTCAACCCACCTGCTGCGCCTCATCGTGGCACTTCTGCTCGCTGTTCCGGCGCTGCTGATCGCGTCACCGGCGTCGGCGTGCGCATGCGGCGGGATCGCCAGCAACGACCCCGCGGCGCAGGTCAGTCAGGAGACGGCGATCGTGTCGATGGCGGGTCGACGCGAAACCATCGACATGCGATTGTCGATGCGGTCGGTACGTTCGGATGCGGCGCTGATCGTTCCGACTCCGGCACCGGCCACCGTGTCGGCGGGCGATTCGGCGCTGTTCGACAAATACGAGGCGATCAGCGCACCTCGTACCGAAACGCGACGACACTGGTGGTCGAGGTCGTCGGACTACGACGGCGCCAGGGCCGGTGCGCTACCTCCGGGCAGCGCTGCGGGAGGTTCCGGCCCCGAAGTCGTCGGCCGCGTGCAACTCGGCCCGCTCGACATCACCACCCTCACCGGCGGTGACCTGACCGGCCTGCAAAAGTGGTTGTCCGGCAACGGTTACCAACTCATGCCGGCCGTGAGTGCGGCGCTGGCACCGTACGTGTCCGAAAGATGGTCGTTCGTAGCGATCAAACTCACGTCGCCGAACGCATTGTCCGGGCCGCTCGACCCGATCCGCCTGGAGTTCGACTCGGACACACTCGTCTATCCGATGCGAATGTCGGTTGCGGCCACCGGAACCCAGATGGTCGACCTGTATGTGCTCACTGATCATCGTCAGCAGCGCACGGACGCCGATGTCAGCCGACAGCAGGGGCACGTCCTCTACGCCGGGCGCCTCGATGACGGCCGCTACCTCACTACGATCCAGACCATGATCATCGCTCCGCAGACCATTTCGTCCGATTTCGTCTTTGCCGACGCCGCCGACGATTCCCCCTATCAACAGGTGATCTACAAGGATTCCGACGTCACGATCATGGGCGTGATGGCCGGTCCGTTCTTGCTCGTCGCCGGCATGATTATAGTGGTCGTCGGTATCGCATTGGCAGGCATCGCATTCCGGCGCCACCGAACCGCAGCCTGACCCGGGCCGTTTTCGCTCGCACTGCGAACAGTTCTGGGCGGTCATATGCTTCGGGGACCCGGAGCGGGCACCCACGAGACACAGTGCGGAGGCGGCCATGACGGTCCCCGACCATGAACATCATCTCGCCGGCGGCGTCGACAGCCACGACGAATCAGCTGACTATCTGAAGAAACGGCAGCTCAAGAGTGGTAGCGCCGGCTGGTTGCTGCTGGCCGGGCTCGGCGTGAGCTATGTGATCTCCGGCGATTATTCAGGCTGGAACTTCGGTCTGGCCGAAGGTGGATTCGGTGGACTGGCTATTGCTGCGATCGTCATCGCCGCGATGTATCTGGCGCTGGTGCTCGGGATGGCGGAGTTGTCCTCGTCACTACCGGCTGCCGGTGGCGGTTACACATTCGCCCGGCGCGCTCTCGGACCGTGGGGTGGATTTGCCACCGGCACAGCGATTCTCATCGAGTACTCGATCGCGCCTGCGGCCATTGCCACATTCATCGGTGCGTACGTCGAATCACTGGACCTGTTCGGGATCACCGACGGCTGGTGGGTGTATCTGGTTGCTTACGCCATCTTTATCGGTATTCACCTCGGTGGCGTGGGTGAGGCTCTCAAGGTGATGTTCGTGATCACCGCGATCGCCCTGGTGGGTCTGGTGGTCTTCGCCATCGCAGCGATCACCCACTTCGACGGCGCGAATCTCACCAACATCGACGCGACTGACGCTGTGGGCGCATCGGAATTCCTCCCGTTCGGATACATGGGCATCTGGTCTGCGATCCCGTTCGCGATCTGGTTCTTCCTTGCCGTCGAAGGGGTTCCGCTGGCGGCCGAGGAAACGGCGAATCCGGAGAAGAATGTGCCGCGCGGCATCATAGCGGCGATCTCGGTGTTGCTGATCTCCTGCGTCACCGTGTTGATCCTGACCACGGCGGCCGGCGGCGCGTCGGAGATGTCAGGGTCAGGCAACCCGCTGGTGGAGGCGCTCGGGGACGGTACCGCGGCCAAGATCGTCAACTACATCGGCCTGGCCGGTCTGATCGCGAGCTTCTTCTCCATCATCTACGCCTACTCGCGGCAGTTGTTCGCGCTCTCGCGGGCGGGCTATCTGCCGCCGGTGCTGTCGGTGACCAACAGCCGCAAAGCTCCGACGCTGGCACTCATCGTGCCCGGCATCATCGGATTCGCATTGTCACTGACCGGTCAGGGTGCGTTGCTGCTGAATATGGCGGTATTCGGCGCGGCGCTGAGCTACGTTTTGATGATGGTGAGCCACATCGTGCTCCGCGTCCGCGAACCCGAGATGTCCCGGCCCTACCGCACTCCGGGCGGGGTCGTCACCACCGGATTCGCGCTGGTCATCGCCGTGATCGCAGTCATCGCCACCTTCCTTGTCGACGTCAAGGCGGCCAGTTGGTGTCTGGCGGTGTTCGCCGCCTTCATGCTGTATTTTGCGGTGTACTCGCGGCACCGGCTCGTCGCCAACTCCCCCGACGAGGAGTTCGCCGCACTCGCCGAAGCTGAAGAAGACGTGCGGTGAAGTTCACGCAGACCATTTCGGGAACCACCTATGAGTTCGACGGCATAGTCGAACTCATGGCGAAGGCGACCCCATTGCGATCCGGGGATCAACTCGCCGGGTGCGCCGCCACCTCCGACGCCGAACGGGCATCTGCCGCATGGCAATTGGCCGATGTCCCGCTGGCGACATTTCTGGAAGAACTGGTGGTGCCGTACGAAACCGACGAGGTGACGCGGCTGATCATCGACACCCACGACCGTGAGGCATTCACGCCGATATCGCATCTGACCGTCGGCGCTTTCCGGGACTGGCTGCTCGAAACGGCCACCCTCGACGACGCCGCCGCCCGCTACGATGCCGTCTCCCCCGGCCTGACACCCGAAATGGTGGCGGCCACAAGCAAACTCATGCGCAATCAGGATCTGATTCTGGTGGCGTCGGCGGCGCGGGTGCATTCGGCGTTCCGCACCACGATCGGGCTGCCGGGCCGGATCGCGACACGCCTGCAACCCAATCACCCGACCGACGATCCGCGCGGCATCGCCGCCGCCACCCTCGACGGGCTGCTGATGGGCTGTGGCGACGCCGTCATCGGCATCAACCCGGCCACCGACTCGCCGCACGCCACAGCCGATCTCCTGCATCTGCTCGACGACATCCGCCAACGGTTCTCGATCCCGATGCAGTCGTGTGTGCTCTCCCACGTCACCACCACAGTCGACCTGATCTCCCAGGGTGTGCCGGTGGATCTGGTGTTCCAGTCGATCGCCGGGACCGAACCCGCCAACAGCAGTTTCGGCGTCACGGTGCCGATGCTGTTGGAGGCCAACGAGGCCGGGCGGTCACTCAAGCGGGGCACCGTCGGCGACAACGTCATGTACCTGGAAACCGGGCAGGGTTCGGCACTGTCGGCGCACGCGCACCTGGGGACGGGCGGCAAACCCGTCGACCAGCAAACGCTGGAAACCCGCGCCTACGGTCTGGCCCGCGCGCTTGAACCACTGCTGATCAATACCGTCGTCGGATTCATCGGACCCGAGTATCTGTACGACGGTAAACAAATCATCCGCGCCGGACTCGAAGATCATTTCTGCGGCAAACTCCTCGGCCTGCCGATGGGCGTGGACGTCTGCTATACCAATCACGCCGAGGCCGACCAGGACGACATGGACACCCTGCTCACCCTGCTCGGGGTGGCCGGGGCGGCATTCGTGATCGCCGTACCGGGCGCCGACGACGTGATGCTCGGCTACCAGAGCCTGTCGTTCCACGACGCGCTGTACGTCCGGCAGGCACTCAAACTGCGGCCGGCACCGGAATTCGAGGCCTGGCTGGCCGGTCTGGGAATGGCGGACGCAGACGGTCGCATCCTCCCGGTGGATCCGGCCACCTCACCCCTACTCGCGCTGACGGCGCCATGAACGCGCCCCGCGAGACCACTCCCGCCCACGACGTGTGGGCCGACCTGAGGCTGACCACCCAGGCCCGCATCGGGCTGGGCCGGGCCGGCAACTCGCTGCCCACCACCCGGGTGCTGGAGTTCGCCGCCGCCCATGCCGCCGCACGTGACGCCGTACACGATCCGCTCGACGTCGACGCGTTCGCGCCGACACTGGCCGACCTCGGACTGGGTGACCCGCTCCGGGTGGCCAGCAAGGCCCGCACCCGCGGCGAATACCTGCGCCGCCCGGACCTCGGGCGACAACCGGCGGACGGCACCGAACTGCCCGCGTCGCCGAGCGATATCGGCATCGTCCTGGCGGACGGGCTGTCGCCGCGGGCACTCGTCGACCACGCCCACGGCATGATCTCCGCACTTCTGGATGCCTTCGATGGCCGATACACGATCGCACCGCCCGTCATCGCCACCCAGGCCCGCGTGGCCCTCGGCGACCACATCGGTGCCGCTCTGGGCGTGACGACGCTCATCGTGATCATCGGGGAACGACCCGGACTGTCCGTCGCCGACAGTCTCGGCATCTATCTCACGCACCGGCCGCAGGTAGGACGCACCGACGCCGACCGCAACTGCATCTCCAACATCCACCCACCCGACGGACTCGGATACGCCGCGGCCGCCGCGGTCACCGCCGCCCTCGTTGCCGGAGCGCGCGCCCTGGGCCGCTCGGGCGTCGACCTCAAGGACACCTCCCGACAGGAACTCGACACCGCCACCGTCGTGAGCCTGGAACCTGCCGACCCCGATACATGAGCCGCGCACGTTACCCGAATCCGCCGATCAGCGGGCCAGAACAATAAGTTAGGTAAGACTTGGCTTGCTGGCGGAGTCCGACTTCGCGTTCTACTCTCGGTGCGTACAACGTTGAAAGCCCAGTACGGAGGCTTCTCCACAGAGCATTCAACGCCATATGACCAAAAGACTTTTCTCTGCAGCCCGCCGATGCCGTCGACGTCGTAACACGATGTCGACGGCATCGGTCGTTTCATCTCCCACTGTGTTCCGGTTCGCCTGTGACCCCCACGTCGGGCGGGTACCGGTCGGGCCGGGTTAAGATTCCCGCCATCTGCCGGATCGGCAGCGTCGACTGCCCGCCCGGACAGATAGGGAACGCGTGGAATACAGCATCGACTGGGGGAACGAGTTCCTGACCTCGCTCCGCTGGATCTTGACCATGTTCGGCTACTCGATGGTCGGCGTCCTGGTGGCCGGCGCCATCCTGTCTCGGATCACGCTGTGGGGCCGGCAGTACTGGCGGGCCACCGGCGGCTTCTTCACCGGCCGTGAGACCCGGGTCGGTGCGTGGGTCCTGGTGGTGGTGCTGATGCTGCTCATGGTGATCGGCGTGCGGCTGACCGTGGTCCTGTCCTACCAGGGGCGTGACATGTTCAACGCGCTACAGGGTGCGGCCGAGGCGATGTCGAACGACGACGGCAAAACGCTCGACGCCGCCGAGGAGATGTTCTGGAACTCGCTGTGGCTGTTCGGGCTGCTGGCGACCATCCATGTGGTCCGCACCATGATCGAGCTCTACATCGGCAGCATGTTCGAGATCCGGCTGCGCGCCTTCATGACCACCCGGGTGACCGCCGACTGGCTGACCGACCTGGCGTTCTACCGCAACCGGTTCGTCAACACCGGCATCGACGGCGCCGACGCCAAAATCCAGCCCGGCGTCGACAACCCCGACCAGCGCATCGAGATCGACATCGCGAACGTCGCGACGTCGAGTCGGCGGCTGGTGTTCGGGTCGGGCGGATCATCGACCAACGGCGTGATCCCGGCCATCATGACGATCTGTTCGTTCACGCTCATCCTGTGGGACCTGTCCGGTCCGATGGAGATCTTCGGCGTCGACGTGCCGCGGGCGATGGTGTGGATGGTGTACCTGTTCGTGCTGGTGTCGACGGTCGTCGCGTTCTGGCTCGGCCATCCGTTGATCCGGCTGTACTTCCTGCGCGAACGCCTCGCCGCCAATTTCCGCTACTCGCTGGTCCGGTTGCGCGACGGCGCCGAGAAGGTGGCGCTGTACCGCGGCGCCGACACCGAACAGCGCGGACTGCTCGACCGGTTCGCGGCGATCGTCGTCAACTTCTGGCAGGTCGTGTTCCGATCCCTCAAGTTCAACGGCTGGAACTTCGTGGTCAATCAGGCATCGGCCGTCTTCCCCTACATCATCCAGGCACCACGGTTCTTCGCCGGCGAGATCAAGCTCGGCGAGATGACGCAGACCGCGTCGGCGTTCGGCAACGTCCACGACTCGCTGTCGTTCTTCCGCGAGGCCTACGATTCCTTCGCCGACCTGAGGGCGTCGCTGTACCGGCTCGACGGCCTCGAGCAGGCCAACCACGACTCCCGCGAACTCCCCCGGATCGCCACCGTCGAACAGGAGCGCGGTATCACACTGCGCAAGGTGACCGCATCCACGCCCGCAGGCATCGACCTCGTCCGCGACCTGGATCTGTCGCTCCACCCCGGCGACGCACTCGTCATCAAGGGACGTTCCGGTACCGGCAAGACCACCCTGCTGCGCGGACTGGCCGGGCTGTGGCCGTTCGTCGACGGCGAGTTCGCCCGGCCCGGCGAGTCGACACTGTTCCTGTCACAGATCCCCTATATCCCGCTGACCGACCTGCGCACCGCGGTCAGCTACCCGGCACCGCCGGAGTCCGTCGGCGACGACGCCATCCGGTCCGCACTCGAACGGGTCTTCCTGGCCCACCTGGTCGACAGGCTCGACGAGGAAGCCGACTGGGCCGCTGTCCTCTCACCAGGCGAACAGCAACGCGTGGCGTTCGCCCGTATCCTGCTGAACCGGCCCGGTGTCGCATTCCTCGATGAGGCCACCTCCGCCATCGACGAGGGTCTGGAGTTCGAGCTGTACTCCCTGATCCGGCGCGAACTGCCCGACACGGTCCTCGTCTCGGTGAGCCACCGCAGCACCACCGACCAGCATCACACCCAACTGCTCGAACTGACCGGCGGTGGCGCCTGGAACCTACGACCACTCGATCCGTCGGCACCTGTCGGCGGCGGCAAACACTCGGTCTAGGGATTTCCGACAAAACGGAAACCCGAATCGAGCATCCGGAAGGACAGGCACAAAGACACCGTTTGATTGCCACTCGGCGACGCCCTGACGGTCCTATGGTGAGGACACGTAACGACAGCAGTGCCTCACCTACCGGCCGCACCGGCGGCCCCGAGAGCCTGAAGGGTGGACGTCGATGTCCTCTACCGGAACGCCTGGAACCGCAACCACGGCAACGACCATGAAGGAGATGACGCTCCGGGGAATCATCCTCGGCGGCGTCATCACGCTGGTGTTCACCGCGGCCAACGTCTATCTCGGCCTGAGAGTGGGACTCACCTTCGCCACGGCCATTCCGGCGGCGGTGGTGTCGATGGCGATTCTGCGGTACTTCGCCGACCACTCGGTGGTCGAGAACAACATCGTGCAGACGATCGCGTCGGCGGCGGGCACATTGTCGGCGATCATCTTCGTGATCCCCGGCCTCGTGATGATCGGCTGGTGGTCGGGATTCCCGTACTGGACGACTGTCGCCGTCTGCGCGATCGGCGGCATCCTCGGCGTCATGTACTCCATCCCGTTGCGCAGAGCGCTGGTCACCGGATCGGACCTGCCGTATCCGGAAGGTGTCGCGGCGGCCGAGGTCCTCAAGGTCGGTGACTCGGCCGGCGGTGCCGCAGAGAACAAGGCCGGACTGCACGTCATCATCCTCGGTGCCGTCGCATCGGCCGTCTATTCACTGCTCACCAAGCTCAAGGTCATCAGCGACACCGTCTCGGGCACCCTCAAGATCGGCACCGGCGGCACCCTGTTCAGCGCCGGACTCCTGATGTCGCTCATCGGCATCGGCCATCTCGTGGGTGTGGCCGTCGGTATCGCCATGCTGGTGGGCCTGCTCATCTCGTACGCGGTGCTGCTGCCGATGAAGTCACAGGACAAGGCCGCGGCCGGTGACGTCCTATCCGACGTGATCGGCTCGGTATTCAGCCACGAGGTGCGGCTCATCGGCGCCGGTGCCATCGCGATCGCCGCCATCTGGACGCTGGTCAAGATCATCGGCCCGATCGTCAAAGGAATGACGTCGGCGATGAAGTCGACGCGGGCACGTCGCGAAGGGGTGAGCGTCGACGTCACCGAACGCGACATCCCGATCACCATCGTCGGCGGCACCATCCTCGTTCTGCTGATTCCCATCGCGTTCATGCTGTGGGACTTCGCCCACGACACGGTGCTGAGCGGCAGTTCGGCCGGAATCATCACGGTGAGTGTTGTTTTCGTCTTCGTGATCGGTCTGGCCGTCGCGGCGGTCTGCGG
>NZ_JAGQTN010000098.1 GCF_020438995.1 Gordonia sp. (in: high G+C Gram-positive bacteria) | reverse complement strand
TACCTGGCCGCCGGTCCCAAGGGGCAGGCGCGGGTGATCGTCGCGAGCAGTCCGATCACCGGCGACACCTACCGCATGTCCTGTGCCCCGGCAGGGGGGATCGTGGTGTGTCGCGGCGGAAACAACGCCGTCGTTCACATTTACTGAGAGGATGCGAATTCTTCACGGACCGGGTCGTCGCGCCGTGTTGGTGTCGGCCGCGGTGCTGATGACCGCGGGGGCGACGACCGGGTGCGGCGGCGGTGGTGACGGCGTGCTGCCGCCGGTGACGACGTCGACGGTAACGGTGACCGCGACGCCCGTCAGTGCCCCGGTACCGTCGCGGACGCCCACGTCATCAGCCTCGGCGCACCGGACCCTCCTGGTGTCCGCCCTCGAAGGTGCGATCGGGCGTGCCGGTCAGCCGGTCGGCGTCGCGATCGTCCCGGTAGGGAAATCAGAGCCGCTTATCACGGCGGGTGATCAGACACCGATGGTGGCCTGGTCGACCATCAAGGTGCCGCTCGCGGTCGCCTCCGAGCGTGCGGGCGGTCAGTCCGCACCCCAAACCCGGGCGATCGTCGAGTCCGACAACTCCGCGGCCGAAAGTCTTTGGGCTTCAATCGGATCTGATACCGATGCCGCGGCCGCGGTGACCGCGATACTGCGCGAGGCCGGCGACACCACCACCACGGTGCCGAGTGCACAACTGCGCGCTGGATTCACCACCTTCGGCCAGACGACGTGGCCCCTGGCCGCGGCGGCCGCGTTCACCGCCCACCTGCCGTGCATGGCCGGTACCGAGCATGTGCTCGCGCTCATGGGGCAGGTCGCCGGCAATCAACAGTGGGGTGTGGAGGCGATGGCCGCACCGTCATCGACGGCGGTCAAGGGCGGTTGGGGTCCGGGCCCGTTCTCGGGGGAGGTGGTCCGCCAGATCGGCCTGGTCACACACAGTGACGGCACGATGACGGCGATCGCCATGGCCACGCAGGGCGCTTCCCTCGACAGTGGCGTCGCGGCGATCAATGTTGTTGCACAACAACTCGACACGATGATCAGGAAGCTTCCCCGGGGACGGTGCTGACCGCAGTCGCCGGCCCGGATCGTACGTTTACGGTCAGGGCGATTTCAAACCTGGACCGGCGATGGTGTTCGACACAGACTGCCTGGTGTGTCAGCGCATTTTCATTGGTTCCTGCCCACGTACGGTGATTCCCGCAATCTGATGGCCGGCGGCCACGGGAGTCTGATGTCGGGCGATCGTCGGGCGGACCTGCGGTACCTCAAGCAACTCGCTGCCGCAGCCGAGACCAACGGCTTCGAAGCGGTGCTCACCCCCACCGGATTGTGGTGCGAGGATGCCTGGCTGACCACCGCGGCGCTGATCGACGCCACCGAGACGCTGAAGTTCCTGGTCGCCTTCCGGCCCGGACTCACCAGCCCCACGCTCGCCGCTCAAATGGCCGCGAGCTTCCAATGGCACTCGCAGGGAAGGCTTTACGTCAATGTCGTGACCGGCGGTGAGGCCAGTGAACAGCGTGCGTTCGGCGACTTCCTCACCAAGGAGGCCCGCTACGAGCGTGGCGACGAGTTCCTGACCGTCGTGCGCAGGTTGTGGGAGTCCGACGAGCCGGTGAACTTCTCCGGAAGCCATGTGCGGGTGGAGAACGCAGTGCTCGGCCGTCGCCCGGATCCATTGCCGCAGGTATTCTTCGGCGGCTCGTCGCCGGCGGCGGGAACGGTCGCCGCCCGCCATGCCGACACCTACCTGACGTGGGGTGAGAAGCCCGACGCGGTCGCGGAGAAGATCTCGTGGATCTCCGGACTCGCCGAACGCGAACAACGCACGCTCGACTACGGCATCCGGCTGCACGTGATCGCCCGCGAGAGCTCGGAACAGGCGTGGGCCGAAGCCGCCCGGTTGCTGTCCGGGCTCGACCCGCAGACCGTGGCGGCCGCGCAGGCCAATCTGGCGCGGTCCGAGTCCGAGGGCCAGCGCCGCATGCTCGACCTCCACAGCGCGGGAGCCGCCTTCGACAACGACGCCGACCCGCATTCGCTGGAGATCTACCCCAACCTCTGGGCCGGTGTGGGTCTGGTACGTGGCGGTGCGGGCACCGCGCTGGTCGGTTCCTACCGGGAGGTCGCCGAACGGATCGCCGAATACCACGCGCTCGGGCTCGACCACTTCATTCTGTCGGGGTATCCGCACCTGGAGGAGGCGTACCACTTCGGCGAGGGGGTGCGTCCGCAGCTGGCGCGGCTCGGGCTGGTCGAGCAGGACCAGGGTGGTGACGTCGTGCACGGCGCATTCCTGCCGACGCTGCGGGCCGCATCCTCGTAGGACGTCGGCCACATCGGCGTGTCACATCGCCGGCTCGGTCAGTCCGGCCGGGCATGCCTTCCCCCGGCGCGGCGCGGCGCGGGTTCGCGCACCTGGGGTTTATGCATCGGCAGATTGGGCACGGGCAGATTGGGGACGGGCGGATTGGGCACGGGCGGATTGGGCATCGGGCGTTCGCGCACTGGGGGGCCGTAACCCCGGGGTTCGTGCGTCGGGGGTTTGTGCACTGCCGTTTCGTGCGCTGGAAGTTTGTGCTCTGGAGATTCGTGCTCTGGAGATTCGTGCGCTGGAGATTCATGCTCTGCCGGTTCCTGCTTTGCGGCGACTGCACCGGCGGGTGAGGTCAGGGCCGCGGCTATCGCAGTGGTCAACGGCACAGACAGTGCGATCGCGATACCACCGACGAACGAGCGGCCCAACTCCACGGCCACCGCATCGGTGGTGACGAGCGAACCGAACGGCTGCTGCGCCACGGAGAACAGCAGCAACAGCGGTAGTGCGCTGCCCGCGTAGGCGAAGATCAGCGTGTACACGGTGCTGGCGATATGGTCGCGGCCCACCCGCATCGCCGCCCGGAACGTCGCCAGCCGCGACGGCTCACCCGCGGCGGCCAGTTCGAACGCGGCCGACGCCTGGGTGATCGTGACATCATTGAGTACACCGAGCGCCCCGATGATGAAACCGGCCAGCAGCAACCCGCTGATCGAGATGTTGCCCTGGTAGACCTGCAGATTCATCGTCTGGTCGCCGGACAGGCCGGTCAGCTTCATCGTGCTGATCGCCAGCGCCGACAAGGCGCCCGCCACGAACAACGACACCAATGTGCCCAGCAGCGCTGAACTGGTCCGCATGCTGACCCCGTGCGCCAGATACAGCACGACGAACAGGATCGTCGCCGACGACACGATGGCCACCGCCACCGGTGAACTGCCTTCGAGGATCGCGGGCAGGGTGAAGAAGCCGAGCACGGCGAACGCGAAGATCAGCCCCAGAATCGATCGCAGGCCACGCCACGACGCGACCAGTACGATCGCCGCGAAGAACGCGAGCGCCCAGATGATCGTCGGCGTTCCGCGACGGAAGTCGAAGAATCCGTAGCGGACACCGCCGTCGGGAGCCGGGGTGGCCGCGACCTTGATCTTGTCGCCGACATGCAGCGTCGGCTGGCCCGGCTGCGGGTCGTCGAGGGTGCGCTTGTCGACGGCCATGCTGTCGGGGCCCTTACCCGACTGAGCCCGATTGGTCGGGACCTCCAGCAGCGTGAACCTCCCCTTGTACTGCCCCGATGTCAGTTTGACGATGTTCTGGATGCACGGGCCCGCACCCGCGTTCTCCAGCGCGATGTCGGCGGTGTCCTGGACCGTACCGCTCAGGGGGTTGAGACAGTTCGCCCGCTGCTGCTCGAAGATCTCGGCGTCGACGGTGGTGATCGAGCCGCCGTCCGCGGCCCGGAACTGGGTGGGGATCGGATGGTCGCTGTAGGAGGGCCACAGCACGATCGCCCCCGCCGCCACCGTGAGCCCGATCAGGCTAAGCGCACTGATGACGATGTAGCGGGCCAGCGGGGAGAAGTTCGCGGCGATCGCGGACAAATCGTGAGAATGCCCGTGCCCGTGGGAATGTCGGCTCGCATGATCGTGTTCGGAATGGCTGTGTCCGGGTTGACTGTTTCCGGGTCCGCCGGGACGAGAGGGGGTCACGCGGCCACCCTAGAGGATTCCGAACCTGCGTGCGCGGAGCTGGACCGGAGGTGCCGCCCACCTGCGGTGCGGGTGCTGACGCCGACCACACCCGACGAGCTGTCGCCGGCGCTGCGTTCAGCGAGATATTCGAGGCGTTTCAGGAACAATGCAGGACACCGATCCCGCTGCCGGGGTCGGCAGGGGGATCGGTGTCCTGTTGTCGATTCCGGACGGACCTGATCAGCAGATCGAGATGCGGAACTGTCCGATCGGGATGTGGACGCACACGCTGACCGAACCGATCGAGTAGTACGGTGCCTTCTCGACGGGCGCAGCGGATGCGGTCGGGGCAACGGCTCCGGTGATTGCGAAGGCCGCTGCAGCCGTACCCAATCCGACGGCGATTCGTTTCTTCACTGCTACTCCTCGATATCGTTGGTGGCTGCCGGCCACCTTGGCGTACAAGGTGTCAGTGCCATAACTTTTCCCCGCAATCGGGGCTGCGGCCGACTATACCGACCGGGGCCGGTGGTATAAAGCACTCTGGCCAAAACAGTGCACATCCGTAGACAATTCGCCCGTACGGGGGACACATGCCCCGCGGACGTGCCGCTCAGACCGTGTAGCCGAGCAGTGACTTGACCTCGAGGAAGTCGTCGAAGGCGTAGTCGCTCCACTCGCGGCCGTTACCGCTCTGCTTGTAGCCGCCGAACGGTGTGGACGGGTCGGGTCCGGCCCCGTTGATGAAGATCTGTCCGGCCCGGATGCGCGAGGCGACCGAACGCACGGCGTCGGTGTCGTCACCCGACACGTAACCGGCAAGGCCGTACTCGGTGTCGTTGGCGATGGCCACCGCGTCGTCGACGTCGTCGTAGCCGATGATCACCAGGACCGGACCGAAGATCTCGGTGCGAGCGACCTCCATGTTGTTGTCGACGTTCGCGAACACCGTCGGACGCACGTAGTAGCCCTCAGATAATCCGTCGGGCCGTCCGGTGCCGCCGAACGCGACGGTGGCACCGGCGTCGATCCCGGACTGGATGAGAGTCTGGATCTTGTCGAATTGAGCCTGCGACACCACCGGACCCAGGCGCGCACCGCTGTCGGGAGCGCCGACCGTCAGCTTGTCCGCGACTGATTGTGCTGCCTCAATGGCTTCGTCCATGCGTGCCGCAGGAACGAGCATGCGGGTGGGTGCGTTGCAGGACTGTCCCGAATTGGTCATCACCGACAGCACACCGCCTGCGACGTTCTTGGCCAGTGACGCGTCATCGAGAATCACGTTGGGACTCTTGCCGCCGAGTTCCTGCGCGACCCGCTTGACCGTGGGCGCGGCTGCCTTGGCCACCTCGATGCCCGCACGGGTGCTTCCCGTGATCGACACCATGTCGATGTCCGGGTGGCTGGACAATGCTGCGCCCACACCGGGGCCGTCGCCGTTGACCAGATTGAACACACCTGCCGGAAGGCCTGCCGTATCAATGATTTCGGCGAGGATCGCGGCGCTGAACGGGGCCACCTCCGACGGTTTGACCACTATCGTGCAGCCGGTGGCCAATGCGGGCGCGATCTTGCAGGTGAGCTGATTGAGGGGCCAGTTCCACGGGGTGATGAAACCGCACACGCCGATCGGCTCCTTCACCACCCGCGACGTGCCACGATCCTCGGCGAAGGAGAATCCCGGAAGCTGCGCGGCCGCCGTCATCAGATGGGCGAGCCCGATGGGCACCTGAGCGCCCGCGGCGAGCGCATCCGGTGCGCCCATCTCCTCGGTGACCGCGGCTGCCAGATCGCCCATGCGCTTCTGGTATTCGGCGATGATGGCGTTGAGAGCGTCGACGCGCTCGGCCACCGTCGTCCGGCTCCAGTCTGCGAATGCACGGCGGGCCGCGGTGACCGCGATGTCCACGTCCTGCGCGTTGCCGATCGCCACGTGTCCGGCGACCTGCTCGGTGGCCGGGTTGATGACGTCGAGCAGGACGGGATCGGCGGCCTCCACCCACTTACCGTCGATATAGAACTTGGTGATCTCGCGCATGGGTGCTCCTCCGGCGACGTTGACGTGACTAAGCGAATATGTCACCGATCACGCGAGCGCGCAGGTGATCACGCGTGCTTCTTGATGATCTTCTTCACTTCGGCCGCGGTGACGTTCTTGGCGACCTGCTTACCGTTCTTGATCTTGCGGATCGTGAAGAGGTCGTCCTTCTTCGCAGCGGCGACATGGAGCCCGACTTTCTTGGCGGCCTTGTTGAGGTCCTCGATCATGAGCCGGATATTACGGGGCGAAGGTGAACACGCAAGCCGGGATGGACGTAGCGGTGACCTTCGTCCCGGAAAGCGGTTCTGGATGTGGTCCATTGGTCTCCGTGCCACCGGTGATCGTGGCGCCGGTGACCTCAGGCGATGCTGCTGAGGATCGCCACCACCACGCCCGCGATGCTGAGCGCGATCACGGTGGCTCCCGTGCCGATGGCCAGCTGTTTACGGTGATTGGCGAGCGCGTTCACGCACACCCCGACGCACACCAGGATGACCGCGGCGTAGAGCGCGATACCGAGGGTGAGGAGCGCGGCGTCGCCGTCAGCGGCCGCGATGACAGTGGTGGTCACGAGTTGAACGACTCCTGCTGATCGTGTGGACCCTGAACACTCACGGTAGCGGTCCGGATCGCGCGCACGTTCGCGCGGTGCTCCGCAAGTCCGCCGGTCGTCCCTACCGAGTCCTCTCCTGCCACACCGCCCGGTCAAGCCTGTGGACCAGGCAGTCGTCGCCGTCGAATGTCCGCCTCCCGACGATGCGGAATCCGAGCCGCTGATAGAAGCGATGCGCATCGGTGTTCGAGTTCAGCGGATCGATGATGATCGCGACCGTCGACGGGTCGGCAAAGGCGTTGTCGATCACCTCGGTCATCATCGCGGTTCCGTATCCACGGCCCAGCGCGTCCTTCTCGCCGATCCAGATGTCGAGGGCCCGGAGGTTCGGTTCCACCTCGCCCCAGTAGTGGGTCGGTTCGGCGAGCGGATCGATGATCTGCATCGCCCCGATCGGTCGTCCGTCGACCTCCGCGATCAGGTGGTAACTGACGTCGCTCGCCCCGGCGATTTCCTCGGCCCAGTCACTGCCGTCGAAAGCTGTTGTGGCGGTCGGATCATCGGTGCTACATGCGATGACGTGCGGTTCCCGGTCCCACGCCTGGAGCAGCGGCACGTCGTCAAGTGTCGCCGGGCGGAGCATCACGGTCTGCTGTGAAGGACCCATCGGCCCAGCCTACGTCGGCTGGGTCACGTCGTGTGGTGATGTGGTGCCCCCAGTCGGACTCGAACCGACACTTGGCGGATTTTAAGTCCGCTGCCTCTGCCAATTGGGCTATAGGGGCGCACGCCGCGACGCAATGGCCCGGTGGTTCCAAGGCTAGGGCAGCGTCCGAGATCAGGTGATCCCGGGTCGGATCTAGGGCGTGCTAGCCGACCAGGCCGATGCGGGCGGGCGGAATACTCAGTGGCGCAAGCGATTGGTCGAGCTCGTCGCGTAAGTCGAAGCAGTCGGCGTGGTCGCCGAAGCCGACGGCGCCGACCATCTGGAAGCCGTCGTAGACGCGGACGGTGGCGTCGTAGTCATCGAGCGATCCGGTGACCTCTAGGCGGTCGCCCGATTGTGGCCAGCCGATCATCTGGATTCCGACGCCGTACTGCTCGGTCCGGGCTATCGGGATCGGCGGGACGCCGGGCTCGATCTCGAAGCCGAGATCGGCGAGTACCGTCATGGCGACGGCCTTGCCCTGTCCGCGGGCGGTGAGCCAGTGCCCGCAGCGATGGGGCAGACCGGTGATCGGGTGCGGGGTCTGTGCCACGTCGCCCGCCGCGTACACGCCACGCACACTCGTGCGCAGATTCCCATCCGTCCGGATACCCGTTGTGCGAGAGCTGATTTCCGAATACCTCGCCAGCGCGGTGGCCGGTCCGGCGCCGGCCGCGACGATGACGTGGCCGTGGGATGGGGTGTCGAATCCGTTGCCGTCGACGCGGTCGGGGGTGGCGTTGGTGACCGTCGCCTGGGTCAGCAGGTTCACGCCGTGGGCACGGTGCAGGTCGGCGAAGTGATCGGCGAGCGGGGCGGGGAGGCTGTCGCCGAGGATCTGATCAGTGGCCTCGAGCAGGGTGACGGACTTGCCGGCCTGGGCGGCATTTGAGGCGAGTTCGAGGCCGATCAGTCCGCCGCCGACGATGATGAGCCGGTCGTCGTGGCGCATCGCCGACTGGATGGCCACCGCGTCGCGGCGGGTCCGTAGGACGTCGACGCCGGGCCACATCCAGTGCGGGCGCCGCGCGACACCCCCGGTGGCCAGGATCAGCGCATCGTAGGAAACCTCGTCGCGTGTATCGAGGACGACGCTGCGATGGCCCGGGCGTACGGTGACCACGCTGGTGCCGGTGACCACCGTGATGCGTCGATTGGCCCAGAAATCGGCGTCGCCGAGTGCGACCGCCTCCGGGGACAGATCCGCGTCGAGAAGGTCCTTGGAGAGTGACGCCCGATGATAGGGCAACTCCGGTTCGGCCCCGTAAACGGTGATGATGCCGTCAAATCCCTTGGAACGCAAAGTTTCTGCTGCGGTAATGCCGGCGATTCCGGTGCCGACGATCACGACGCGGCGGGGCGCGGTCATCCGGCTACCACCTGGATCCGGACGCCGGGAAAGGACTGGTCGCCGCGCGTAAATGTGGGCGCGGGTAGTTCACGTGAGCTCATCGGTGACCCCCTGAGATCAATGTGCATGTGCCACGTGCCACTCGACAGTAGACGGGACTTTGTACCCTGTCTATACGAACAGCTGTTTCGGGAGGAGCCGTTCGGGGGATGCGCGGTCAGCGGTCAACAGGCTGCGGCGAGTGGTCATATCGGAGCGACAAACGGTCGGTGCCGGCCGCGTCCTGCGGGGGTTGCCACCTGTGGGTTATTGCCGCTAACTTAACGCCGATAACACACAGTCGACAACACATGACGGGGCCGCACCATGACCGACCAGGGGGATACACCATGCCAGAGCGTCTGACGCGTGCGATCATCGCGGCACCGAAGCGGGTGCTGCTGATCGCTTTGGTGCTGTTCATCGGTGCCGGGATATACGGGGTGGGCGCTGCCAAAGACCTGCTCGCCGGGGGATTCAGCGACCCGACCTCCGAATCGGCGGTCGCCGACAAAATGCTCGACCAGCGCTTCGACCGGGGTGGATTGCAGGTCGTCATCAAACTCGACACCGAGCTGGGCACCGATATCTCCACCGATTCGGCCGCCACGGCCGTCGGCAGGCAGATCATCGACGAGCTCAAGACCATCGACTACGTTCAGGACCCGATCCTGTCGATCTGGGACCAGCCGCAACTGGAAGCCGGGCTGCTCAGCACGGACAAGTCCTCGACGCAGATCGTGGTCAACCTGTCCGGCGGCGAGGACCACGCCCCCATACACGCGGAGGAACTCGCCGAACGCCTCACCGGCGAACGGGACGGGATCCGGATCCGGGTCGGCGGTCAGGCGATGGTGTACGCGGAGGTCAACTCCCAATCCGCGCGTGACCTGGCGATCGCCGAGGCCATCGCCATCCCGATCACCTTCATCGTGCTGATCTTCGTGTTCGGTGGGTTGATCGCGGCCTCGCTGCCTGTGGGAATCGGCATCTTCGCCATCGTGCTCACCTTCACCTACCTGCGGCTCGTCGCCCTCTTCACCGATGTGTCGATCTTCGCGCTCAATCTCGCGACGGCGATGGGGCTGGCGCTTGCCATCGACTACACGCTGTTGCTGCTGACCCGATACCGCGAGGAGCTGAGCGCCGGACGCAGCCGGGACGCGGCCATCGTGGCGACGATGGCCACCGCGGGGCGCACCGTGCTGTTCTCGGCCGTCACCGTGGCGCTGGCGCTGGCCGCGCTGGTGATCTTCCCGATGTACTTCCTGCGTTCGTTCGCCTATGCGGGAATCGGCGTCGTGGCCGTCGCACTCGCTGCGGCACTGATCCTCACTCCGGCACTGCTGGCGGTGCTCGGGCCGCGGATCGACAGTCTCGACGTCCGAGGACCGGTGCGCAGGCTCCTGCGCCGCCCTGAACGTCCGGCGGGAACCGGCGCCGAAGGCGCGATCGAGGACACGGTCTGGTATCGCATCGGTCAGTTCGCGATGCGCCGGGCGGTCCTGGTGGTGATCGCGGTCGTCGCGTTGCTGGCGCTTCTCGGCGCACCGTTCCTGTCGATCAAGTTCGGTTTCCCGGACGACCGGGTGCTGCCGGAGTCGGCCACCTCGCACGAGGTGCAGCAGGAGATCCGCGACGGCTACAAGCAGAACCTGTCGGGGGTGTCGACGGTCGTGGTGACCGGCGCCAACGATCCCAACAGCTTCGCGCTGCGCAGCTACAGCCAGGACCTGTCACGGGTCAAGGGCGTCGACGCGGTGACGTCGTCGGCCGGACTGTTCGTCCAGAGCGCGCAGGTGGCCGAGGGGGATGCGGCCGACACCTCCGAGGGCGTCGCGATCGTCACCGTGTCCTCGTCGCTGGAACCGACGAGCGACGAGGCCGCGGAGTTGGTCAGGGCACTGCGCGCCGTCGAGCTTCCCGACGGGATGACCGCACGGGTCACGGGGGTTGCGGCCAACAGCGTCGACACCCTGGACTCGATGTTCGCGCACCTGCCGTACGTGCTGGGCGTGATCGCCGTCGCCACGTTCATCCTGTTGTTCCTGTTCACCGGCTCGGTGGTACTGCCGCTCAAGGCGTTGGTGCTGAACGTGCTGTCGTTGTCGGCGACTTTCGGTGCGATGGTGTTCATTTTCCAGGACGGTCACCTCGGCGGTTTCGGGACCGTCGCGACCGGCCATCTTGTGGACACCATGCCGGTGCTGATGTTCTGCATCGCGTTCGGCCTGTCGATGGACTACGAGGTGTTCCTGCTCGGCCGTATCCGCGAGGAGTTCCTGGCTTCCGACGGCAGTCGGGAGGCCGCAGACCACGCCGTGGCCGTCGGCCTGGCCAAGACCGGCCGCGTGATCACCGCCGCGGCACTGCTGATGAGTATCGTGTTCGCGGCGATGGCGGCCTCGGGCGTGTCGTTCATGCGGATGTTCGGCGTCGGCCTGACCATCGCCGTACTCATGGACGCCACGCTGATCAGGCTGCTGCTGGTGCCGGCGTTCATGCGGCTGATGGGGCGCCTGAATTGGTGGGCACCGGCACCGCTGCGCAAGCTGCACCAGCGGATCGGTCTGGCGGAATCATGACGGTGCGATCCTGATGGTCCGGCGTCGTTCCCCGCGCGGTTCCGGCGACCGGCTCGCCGGCGAGATCGTCGACGCCGCCATCGAATTGCTCATCGACGCCGGTGACGATTCGGCGGTGTCGATCCGGTCGGTCGCGGCCCGCGTCGGCGTAACGCCGCCGTCGATCTATCTGCATTTCGCCGACAAACAGGAACTGCTCGACGCGGTGTGGTCGCGCTACTTCGAGAACATCGACGGCGTGCTTGCGGCCGCGTGCGAGAACGTGGACGATCCGCTCGAGCGGCTGGTGCGGATGGGCGTGGCCTATGTGCGGTTCGCTGTCGGCGCTCCGGCGCTGTACAGGTTGCTCGATGCCAGGACGCCACGGAAGGACCACAGCCCGAAGGGTGACGAGTTGACGGCATCGGCGCCGTTCGTCCGGCTGCACGAGGCGGTCTCGGAACTCGTGGGCAGCGATCCGGATGCCGGGGTCCTCGAGTTCTGGGCTGCCGCACACGGCATCGCGTCGTTGATGATCTGTCGTCCCGATCTGGGGTGGGACGACGACCTGGGCCATGCCGAGCACATGTTCACGGCGTTGTGCCGGGGGATGGGTGGGCGCGGTATGTCACGCTCGTCGGGACGGCGCATCACACGGGATGGTCAAGAGTAGGTAAAGTCGGAACCCTATCCGGCCGTCACACGTTGATCGAGTCAGACGCCCTACCCAGAAGGAGCCTGTGGTGAGAGAGAGTAGTAACCCGGTTATGCGCGGCGTGGTCCGCGATAACCAGACCGGCTTTGCCGGTTTCGGCGCCGGGGCCGCGGGTGCGGCCCAGGGCGCGATGTTCAACCAGCACGGGCAGCAGTACGACCCGTACGCCCAGCAATACCAGCAGCCCACGCAGCCTGCGACGCGCCAGCTCACGGTCGACGACGTGGTCACCAAGACCGCGATCACCCTCGGCGTCCTGACGGTATCGGCCATCGTGTCGTACTTCCTGGTCGACTCCAACGACGCGCTGGCCACCCCGCTGATGGCACTCGGTGCGATCGGTGGTCTGGTGCTGGTACTGATCGCCACCTTCGGCCGCAAGCAGGACAACCCGGCCATCGTGCTCGCGTACGCCGCGTTCGAGGGGCTGTTCGTCGGATCGATCTCGTTCGTCTTCGCCAACTTCGTGGTTTCCGGCGATACGTCGGCGGGAGCGCTGATCGGTCAGGCGGTCCTGGGCACGTTCGGCGTGTTCTTCGGGATGCTGGTGGTGTACAAGGTCGGCGCTATCCGCGTCACGCCGCGGTTCACCCGGATGCTGTTCGCCGGCATGATCGGCGTCTGCGTGCTCATGCTCGGCAATCTCGTCGCGAGCTTCTTCACCGACGGCGGTTTCGGTCTGCGTGACGGCGGCCCGCTGGCCATCATCTTCTCGCTGGTCTGCATCGGCATCGCCGCGTTCAGCTTCCTGCTCGACTTCGACTCCGCCGACCGGCTCATCCGTGCGGGTGCGCCGTCGAAGGCCGCCTGGGGTGTCGCGCTCGGCCTTACCGTCACCCTGGTCTGGCTGTACATCGAGATCCTGCGACTGCTCAGCTACTTCAACTCCGACTAGTCGTCGGTAGAAGCAATCGGCAACCAAAACCGCCCCGGAGATATCTCTCCGGGGCGGTTTTGGTTACTTCGTGGATCAGGAGAGACGTTCGAGAACCATCGCCATGCCCTGGCCGCCGCCGACACACATCGACTCGATGCCGAAGGTCTTGTCGTGGGTCTGCAGGTTGTTGAGCAGGGTGGTGGTGATGCGGGCGCCGGTCATGCCGAACGGGTGACCGATGGCGATCGCACCGCCGGAGACGTTGAGCTTGTCGTGGTCGATGCCCAGTTCGTTGGCCGAACCGAGGACCTGCACGGCGAAGGCTTCGTTGATCTCGACGAGGTCGATGTCCGAGAGCGACATGCCCGAGATGCGCAGCACCTTGCGGATCGCCTCGATCGGGCCCAGACCCATGATCTCGGGCGACAGGCCGGTCGCGGCGGTGGCGACGACGCGGGCCAGCGGGGTCAGGCCCAGTTCCTTGGCCTTGGTGTCGCTCATGATGACCAGCGCGGCGGCACCGTCGTTGAGCGGGCAGGCGTTACCGGCGGTGATGGTGCCGTCGGGCCGGAACACCGGCTTGAGCTGGCTGATCTTGTCGTAGGTGGTGCCGGCGCGCGGTCCGTCGTCGGTGGACACCTGGGTGCCGTCGGGCAGGGTGACCGGGTCGATCTCGCGGGCGAAGAAGCCGGCATTGATGGCGGCCTCGGCGCGGTTCTGGCTCAGCACGCCCCAGCGGTCCTGGTCCTCGCGCGAGATGCCGGTGTAGCTGGCGACGTTCTCGGCGGTCTGGCCCATCGCGATGTAGACGTCGGGGATCAGACCGTCCTCGCGGGGGTCGTGCCAGCTGCCGGCGCCACCCTCGGAGGTCTTCGCGCTGCGCGCGACGGCCTCGTCGAACACGGCGTTCTTGGAGTTGGGGGCGCCGTCGGCACCGCCGGAGATACCGAAGCTGGAGACACTTTCGACACCACCGGAGATCACCACGTCGACCTCACCGGCCTTGATGGCGTGCAGCGCCATGCGGGTGGTCTGCAGCGACGACGAGCAGTAGCGGTTGACGGTGACGCCGGGGATGTGGTCGTAACCGAGTTCGACGGCAATGACGCGGGCGATGTTGTAGCCGCCCTGGCCGCCGGGCTGTCCGATACCCCAGTGGATGTCCTCGATGTCCTTGGGGTCGAGGGAGGGCACCTTGGCGAGCGCCGCGGCCACCATCTGGCGCGAGAGCTCGTCGGGGCGAACGTCTTTCAGAGATCCCTTACCGGCGCGGCCGATGGGGGAACGGGCATGGGCGACAATCACTGCTTCTGGCATGTGAAACACGTTACTTCACGGCCTCGGCGCAATGGTATGCCGCCGACCGCGACCACTCGGCCGGGTGCCTTTTGTGCGGCGCGCGCGGATACCTCGGGTGGGTTTCGGGGTCCGCGGCCGCAAGTGGGACCATGGAGGAATGCGCATCGCGAATCACGTCGTCGACCTGGTGGGCAACACGCCGCTTGTCAAGCTCAACTCGGTGGTCAAACCCGGCTCCGGCCTGGTCGCGGCCAAGGTCGAGTATCTCAATCCCGGCGGCAGCAGCAAGGACCGTATCGCTGTCCGGATGGTGGACGCGGCCGAGGCCTCCGGCGAGCTCAAGCCCGGCGGCACCATCGTCGAGCCGACTTCGGGCAACACCGGTGTCGGCCTGGCCCTCGTCGCGCAGCAGCGCGGCTACAAGTGTGTGTTCGTGTGTCCCGACAAGGTCGGTGAGGACAAGCGCAACGTGCTCAAGGCCTACGGCGCGGAGGTGGTCGTGTGTCCCACGGCCGTGCCGCCGGAGCATCCGGACAGCTACTACAACGTCTCCGACCGGCTGGTCCGCGAGATCGACGGCGCGTGGAAGCCTAACCAGTACGCCAATCCCGCAGGGCCGCAAAGTCATTACGAGACCACCGGCCCGGAGATCTGGCGCGACACCGACGGCAGGGTCACCCACTTCGTGGCGGGTGTGGGCACCGGCGGTACCATCACCGGCACCGGCCGCTACCTCAAGGAGATCTCCGGCGGCAAGGTCAAGGTTGTCGGCGTCGACCCCGAGGGCTCGGTGTACTCAGGCGGCACCGGCCGTCCGTACCTGGTCGAGGGCGTCGGTGAGGATTTCTGGCCGGCCGCCTACGACGCGACGATCCCCGACGAGATCATCGCCGTCTCCGACGCCGACTCGTTCGACATGACCCGGCGCCTGGCCCGTGAGGACGGACTCCTGGTGGGCGGCTCCTGCGGCATGGCGGTGGTCGCCGCGCTGCAGGTGGCCGAACGTGAAGGCCCCGACGCGGTGGTCGTGGTGCTCCTGCCCGACGGTGGTCGCGGCTATATGGCCAAGATCTTCAACGACAAATGGATGAGCAGCTACGGCTTCCTGCGCTCCACCCTCGACGGCAAGGCCACCGGTGAACCGCTGGTGGGCGAGGTGCTGCGGGGAAAGAGCGGCAAGCTGCCCGACCTGGTGCACACCCATCCGTCCGAAACCCTGCGCGATGCCATCGAGATCTTGCGCGAATACGGCGTCTCGCAGATGCCCGTGGTCGGCGCCGAACCCCCGGTGATGGCGGGTGAGGTGGCCGGTGCGGTCACCGAACGCGACCTGCTCAGCGCCGTCTTCGAGGGCCGCGCCAACCTCGCCGACCCGGTGTCGGCGCACATGGGCGAACCATTCCCCCTGATCGGTTCGGGTGAACCGGTCTCCGCCGCGACCAAGGCCTTGAGTGAGTCGGATGCGTTGATGGTGGTCGACGACGGTAAACCCGTCGGCGTCATCACCCGCCACGACCTGCTCGCCTTCGTCAGCACACACCCTTTCGTCGGATAGGACAGCAATCATGAGCCAAGGCTTTTCCACCCGGGCCATCCACGCCGGATACGATCCCGATCCGCTGACCGGCGCTGTCAACGTCCCCATCTACGCGTCGTCGACGTTCGCCCAGGACGGTGTGGGAGGGATGCGCGGCGGGTTCGAGTACGCACGCACCGGCAACCCGACCCGGCGTGCCCTCGAAGCCAACCTCGCCGCTCTCGAAGGCGGTGTGTTCGGCCGGGCCTTCGCCTCGGGGATGGCCGCCACCGACGCCCTGCTGCGCGCCACGCTGCGCCCGGGCGATCACCTGGTCATCCCGAACGACGCCTACGGCGGCACGTTCCGGCTCATCGACAAGGTGTTCACCCAGTGGGGCATCGACTACTCGGTCGCCCCGATCACCGACGCCGACGCCGTGCGCGCCGCCATCACCGACAAGACCAAGCTGGTGTGGATCGAAACCCCCACCAACCCGCTGCTCAACGTCGGTGACATCGCGGTGCTCGCCGAGATCGCGCACGGTGCGGGCGCAAAACTGGTGGTGGACAACACCTTTGCCTCGCCGTACCTCCAGCAGCCGCTGGCGCTGGGGGCCGACGTGGTGCTGCATTCGACCACCAAGTACCTCGGTGGGCACTCCGATGTGGTCGGCGGTGCGCTGATCACCGACGACGAACAACTCGACACAGACATCGCCTTCCTGCAGAACGGTGCCGGTGCGGTACCGGGACCGTTCGGCGGCTACCTCACGCTGCGCGGCATCAAGACGCTCGCCGTCCGCATGGACCGGCACAGCGACAACGCCGAACGCGTCGTCGAATACCTGGCCGGACATTCGAAGATCGAGAAGGTGCTCTACCCGGGTCTGGCCGATCATCCGGGCCACGCCGTCGCGGCCAAGCAGATGAGCCGCTACGGCGGCATGGTGTCGGTGCTGGTCAACGGCGGATTGGAGGCGGCGCAGGACTTCTGTGCCCGCACCGAGGTGTTCACCCTGGCCGAGTCGCTCGGCGGCATCGAGTCGCTGATCGAGCATCCGGGCGCGATGACGCACGCCTCGACGGCCGGTTCGCTGCTGGAGGTTCCCGACAACCTCGTCCGCCTCTCGGTGGGCATCGAGGACATCGACGACCTCCTCGGCGACCTGGAGAAAGCGCTGC
>NZ_JAGQTN010000097.1 GCF_020438995.1 Gordonia sp. (in: high G+C Gram-positive bacteria) | reverse complement strand
TTCCCATCGCGTTCATGCTGTGGGACTTCGCCCACGACACGGTGCTGAGCGGCAGTTCGGCCGGAATCATCACGGTGAGTGTTGTTTTCGTCTTCGTGATCGGTCTGGCCGTCGCGGCGGTCTGCGGCTACATGGCCGGTCTCATCGGCTCGTCCAACAGCCCGATATCGGGTGTGGGCATCCTGGTGGTACTGATCGCGGCCATCCTGATCAAGGCCACCTTCGGTGACACCGACGACTCCCATGTCCAGGCGCTCGTCGCGTTCACCTTGTTCACCGCGGCCATCGTGTTCGGTGTGGCCACCATCTCCAACGACAACCTGCAAGACCTCAAGACCGGTCAACTGGTAGGCGCCACCCCGTGGAAACAGCAGGTGGCGCTGGTGATCGGTGTGCTGTTCGGCTCGGCGGTGATTCCGCCGATCCTCGGCCTGATGTACGACGCGTTCGGCTTCGTCGGCGCACCCGGCGCAACCGAGGATTCGCTCGCGGCCCCGCAGGCCGGTCTGCTCAAGGACCTCACGCAGGGTGTTCTCGGCGGTGACCTCGACTGGGGCCTCATCGGTGTCGGCGCTCTGATCGGCGCCGGCGTCATCGTGATCGACGAGGTGCTGACCCGTACGTCGCGATTCCGGCTGCCGCCGCTGGCCGTCGGGATGGGCATGTACCTGCCTATGGTGGTGACGCTGATCATCCCAGTCGGTGCGTTCCTGGGCGCGTACTACAACAAGTGGGCCGAACGCTCCGGCGGCAACGTGGAACACAAGAAGCGGATGGGTACCCTGCTGGCGACCGGCCTGATCGTCGGTGAGGCGCTCTTCGGGGTGGTGTTCGCCGGTATCGTCGCCGCGACCAGCGACGACAGCGTGCTGCAGGTGGTGGGCGACGGCTTCGACAAGTGGGCCCAGGCGCTCGGCGTGATCGTCTTCGCCGCCTCGGTGGCCTGGCTGTACAACCGCACCCAACGCGTCTCATGCACCGAGGTCACCAAGTAGACCCGTCACCGCGCTCGGCGCAGGTACTCCTCGATAAGCCCGAGAACCTCCACGGCCGTATCCGCCTGCCGGGTCCGGTCCCCGAGCGCGTCACCCATGATCTGCGACCAGGTCGCATACAGCCCGGCGATGCCTTCACGGGCGGTGTCCGTCACGTCGAGACTGATCTGACGGGAGTCGGTGCCGTCACGGCGGCGCTCGATCAGCCCCTTGGCGGTCAGACTACGTAGCGCGGTGCTGATGTTGCTGCGCTGCAACCCATTCGCTTGCGCGACCGCGCTCGGCGTGCATCCGGGATTGCGATGAACCCACCGCATGACCGTCGCCTCGGTGCCGGTCAGCGCCGGCAGTCCCGCACCGGCCAGCGAATGCGGTTCCAGTTCCCTGGCCACCCGCAGGATCGCATCGGCCAGCTCCACCAGGACGGGATCGGGTGTAGGTGTGTCGGGCATCGCCATCTCCGGGACTTTACATCGAGCAACTAGTTATGTTTTCATAATTATATTACCGAAAAGTCAAAGGATGGCCAGACATGCCACAGGCACACGCCGCGCCGGGAGCCGGCGCAGCACACAACACCGATGAAGCGAACGCCGTCGCCGCGAACACGCCGCTGACCACGAAGTTGCTCGTCATCCTCGCCCTGCTCTCCGCGGTGGCCCCGCTCTCGATCGACCTCTACCTGCCGGCGTTCCCGGCGATGGCCGACGATCTGGCCACCTCTACGTCGGCGGTCCAGCTCACCCTGACCGCGTTCCTCGTCGGAATCACTATCGGGCAGTTGATCTTCGGTCCCCTGTCCGACAGGTTCGGCAGGCTGCGGCCCCTGCTGATCGGCGCGGTGCTGTGCGTCGTCGCCAGTATCGTCGCCGTGATCGCGCCGAACGTCGCGGTGCTCGTGGGAGCACGCCTGGTGCAGGGCATCGGCGGTGCGGCCGGCATGGTGATCGGCCGAGCCATCATCTCCGACGTGGCACACGGCAAGGCCGCGGCGCGCGCGTTCAGCCTCATGATGATCGTCGGTGGCATCGCCCCCGTGATCGCGCCGATGATCGGCGGATTCCTGGTCGATCCGATCGGGTGGCGCGGCATCTTGACCGTGATCCTGGCGCTGGCGGTGATCATGGTTGCATGCGTGGTGGCCGGAATCCGCGAGACACTGCCCGCGCCACGGCGCGCCGAGCTGAAAGCTCAGCGAGCGCAAAGTGCTTCATCGTCAGCGGCACTGCGCTCACGCGAATTCCTCGCCTACACCTTCACTTTCGGATTCTCGTTCGCCGTGATGATGGCCTATATCTCGGCCTCGCCGTTCGTGTATCAGGACATGATGGGTCTGAGCAGCATGGCGTACGGAATCGCCTTCGGCTGCAATGCTTTCGCCCTGATGATCGTCAGCGGGATCGCCGCCCGGCTGGCCGCCACCCGCTCGGTGAGCGGCATGCTCGCCGCCGGCGTCGGCCTGATGACCACCGGCGTCATCGTCGTGGGCGTGCTGGTGGCCGCAGGCGTCGACCCGATCTGGCTCAGCGTTCCGCTGTTCTTCACCGTCGCCTCACTAGGCTTGATCCTCGGTAACGCCACCGCGCTGGCCCTCGGCGCCGTTCCTGCGGCGGCCGGCAGCGCATCGGCGGTGCTCGGAGCCCTGCAGTTCGGCCTGGCCGCGGTCGTCTCCCCGCTCGTCGGTCTCGGCGGCGAGGACACCGCCGCCCCGATGGCGATCGTTATGGCGGCGTCGGCACTGATCGCCGTGGTCGCACTCCTCGCGTCCAGGGCGCCCCACCACCAGGGTGTGCGCCCCCTCGTCGGTTGAGTCACCAGCAGTGGGTATGGTTTGCCGGAAATGCCGGAAATCGTTTGCGGCATTGTGGGATTGATCGCAGAAGCCGTAGACGTCCTGGTTAAACTTTCGTCGCTTGGTTCGACGGAAGGACACAGTTCATGTTCCCTGCGCACGGCACGCCCGACGGGGGCGACACCGCGTGGATGCTGGTGGCATTCGCGCTCGTGTTGTTGATGACACCGGCGCTCGGCCTCTTCTACGGCGGCATGGTGCGCTCCAAGAGCGTCCTCAACATGATGATGATGTGCCTTACGTCCATCCCGATCGTGTGGATCGTGTGGGTGACGTTCGGATACTCGCTGGTGTTCGGTGACGATCACGGCGGCCTGATCGGGGACTTCACCAGCTTCGCGGGTCTCGAACACCTCTACGGCGACGACGGCGGGGCCGGGACTCCGCTGGTCGGTACGATCCCGGCGATCCTGTTCGTCGCCTTCCAGTCCGGCTTCGCGATGGTGACGGTCGCGCTGATCGCCGGCGCCGTCGCCGACCGGATGCGCTTCGCGTCGTGGATCCTCTTCGCCACGGCCTGGTCGATCTTCGTGTATCTACCGGTCGCGCACTGGGTCTTCAGCGCTCCCGGACTCACCGACGAGCACGGTGGCTGGATCGTCTCGCATCTCAAGGCGATCGACTTCGCCGGCGGTACAGCCGTCGAGATCAATTCAGGTGCTTCGGCTTTGGTTCTCGCGCTGTTGATCGGACGGCGCCGCGGCTGGCCGAAGGATCCGATGCGGCCGCACAATCTGCCTTACGTGATGCTCGGCGCCGGGCTGCTGTGGTTCGGGTGGTTCGGATTCAACGCCGGATCGGCGCTGGCGGCCGACGGGTCGGCAGCGCTGATCGCCGTCAACACCCTCGGTGCGGGTGCGGCGTCGATGGTGGCCTGGCTGGTCGTCGAACAGATCCGGCACGGACATCCGACGTCGTTCGGCGCCGCTTCCGGTGTGGTGGCCGGACTCGTCGCCATCACGCCGTCGTGCTCGGCGGTCACGCCCCTGGGTGCGCTCGCCGTCGGCATCGCCGCGGGAGCGATCAGCTGCCTGGCCATCGAACTGAAGTTCCGCTGGCGCTACGACGACTCCCTCGACGTCGTCGGTGTCCACTTCGTCAGCGGTGTGGTCGGAACGCTGATGATCGGGCTGGTGGCCAGCAGTTCGGCGCCGGCCGGCGTCGACGGCCTGTTCTACGGCGGCGGCCTCGACCAGCTCTGGCGGCAGGCCGTGGCCGTCGTCGCGGTCATGGCGTACGCGATGGCGGTGACCGCGATCCTGGCATTCGCCATCGACCGCACCATCGGTCTTCGTGCCGACCGGCAACATGAAGCCGACGGCATCGACGACGGGCAGCACGC
>NZ_JAGQTN010000096.1 GCF_020438995.1 Gordonia sp. (in: high G+C Gram-positive bacteria) | reverse complement strand
TGCGCTGGAATGCCGGCCGTTCGCCGTAGAGAGCGAGCCATGGCCGGGAAACGTAGTCGGACATCGGTCTCCCTTCCCGCACAGTTTAGGGCGTGCCTCCGCTACGGTGTTCAGTATGGCTGAACATCCGGGCCCCGCTATACGTGCCGCGCGCGCACGGGCCAGGTTGACATTGCGAGCCCTCGCCGACGCCATCGGCGTGAGCGTGGGCACCATGAGTGCCATCGAAACAGCCAAGGTAGCGCTGACGACGGACCGGCTCGACGTCATCGCGGCAACCCTGGGCGTGCGTTCGGCGGATCTGCTCGATCCGCCACCTGAACGCGCCGAACCCGCGCCGGGTCCGGTGGGGGAGGTGATGTCGTGGCGGCGGTTCGACGAACTGCACCTCGATCCCGCGCTGCGGGCGGCGATTGAAGTGTTCACCGAGTTCGGCTACCACGGGGCGACGATGAGGATGGTGGCCACCGCCGCCGACAGCAGCGTCGCCGGCATCTACCACTATCACCGCAGTAAGCAGGGCCTGCTGGCGACGCTGACAAACCTCACCATCGACGATCTGGAATGGCGGGTCGCTGCGGCGGACTCAGCCGGCGACACGCCTGCCACCCGGTTCGCGCTGATGGTGGAAGCGCTGGCGTTGTTTCATGCGAGCCGACGCGACCTGGCGTTGATCACCGTTACGGAGATGCGCAGTCTGGAGGAGCCCGACAGAGGGCGGCTCGCCGATCGGCGCCGCGCGATACAGTCTCGGGTCGACGCGGCCGCGATGGCGGCGGTGGCCGACGGGACGTTCGCCACCGGTGATCCCCGAGAGACGGCGCGCGCAGTGGCCACGATGTGCATGGCATTGCCGCAGTGGTTCCACGCCGATGGTTCCGCCGGTGCCCAGGAGGTGGCGCGGGACTATGTGCGCTATTCGATGGCGATGATGCGATTTCAGTCTGACTGAACTCCTGGTCCGCTGGAATTCCCGGTGGGGCAGCTGTTTTCGTCGTCAAGGGCATGCTTGACGAAACCCCGCCGGAGTGTGATGCTGGTCTCGACTGAAACATCCCGAACGTTCGATCAGCCTTGTTCAACTTCCGGGTCTTCAGTGACATTCGCCGGCACTGGCACCGCTATCGCATTGGAGAGTTGTCATGACCTATCCCGACCCCACCGCCCGGCCCGCCGGTCAACCCGGGGCTCAGGCGAGTCCGGCGTCGGGGATCTACGCGGCGCGGCCGTGGCTGGGGTTGTATCCCGAGGGCTCTCCCGTTGACATCACCGCCGAGTGCGCGACAGCGCTCGACGTGTTCGACGCGTCAGTCCGAACCGGCGCCGACGACCCGTTTCTGATCTACTTCGACGGTGTCCTGACCTTCGGCGACGTCGACAAGGCAGCCGACGTTCTGGCGGCGGCGCTCATCGCCGAGGGGTTCGCCGCGGGTGACAGGCTGGCACTGTACGTCCAGAACAACCCGGGCTACGTGATCGGCCTGGTCGCGGCCTGGAAGGCCGGTGGTATCGCCGTCGCCATCAACCCCATGAACCAGCAGCGCGAACTCCGGTACATGCTCGCCGACTCCGGCGCGGTGGCCCTGCTGACCCTTGACGATCTGTACCTATCCGTGGCCAAGCCCGTGATCGCCGAGGGCGGATCATCGATCCGGACAGTCATCACATGTTCGCCGCTGGACTTCCAGACCCGCGACGATGAGCGGCTCTTCGCCGGGGTATCCCGGAGCGCGGTGCCCGGCACCGTCGACCTGGCGGAGGTCATCGCCGCGTACGAGGGATCCGCCCCGCCGGTGCCCACACTGAGTCCGGACGACACCGCGGTGCTTACCTACACCTCGGGCACCACCGGAGAACCCAAGGGCGCGATGAACACCCATCGCAATCTCGCATTCAACGCACAGGTATACCGGGACTGGACCGGACTGGGCGCGGGTGAGCCGATCCTCGGTATCGGCCCGCTGTTCCACATCACCGGGCTCGTCGGCCACATCATGTTCGCGATGATCGCCCACACGTCGCTGATCCTGATGCACCGCTTCGCACCCGACGTCGCCGTGGACACGATCCGGGAGTATCGGCCGGTGTTCACGGTGGCGGCGATCACCGCCTACAACGCGCTGTCGGCCGCACCGGGTGCCACACCCGCCGACTTCGAGAGTCTGCGGATCCTCTATTCCGGTGGCGCACCGATCTCACCGGCCATCGGCGACCGCATGGAAAAGGTCTTCGGTGCCTACATCCACAACATCTACGGCATGACCGAGACGTCCTCGCCCTCGCACGGTGTGCCGTTCGGCGTGCGTGCCCCTGTCGATGAGGACTCGGGCGCGCTGTCGGTGGGTGTACCCGTGTTCAACACGGTTGTGCGTGTGGTCGCCGAGGACGGCAACGACGTTCCCGTCGGCGAGGTGGGGGAGTTCGTGACATCGGGTCCGCAGGTGGTACCCGGCTACTGGAACAAACCGGACAAGACTGCCGAGTCCATGCCGGACGGCGCGATCATGACCGGCGACGTCGGGTTCATGGACGCCGACGGTTGGTTCTACATCGTCGACCGCAAGAAGGACATGATCAACGCCTCCGGCTACAAAGTATGGCCCCGTGAGGTGGAGGACGTGATCTATACCCACCCCGCCGTGCGCGAGTGCGCGGTGATCGGAGTGCCCGACGAATACCGCGGGGAAACCGTGAAGGCGTACGTCTCGCTGAACGAGGGGGCGTCGGTGACCGAGAAAGAACTGGTCGGGTTCTGCAAACAGCAGATGGCCGCCTACAAGTATCCGCGGCAGGTGGTGATCGTAGAGGAACTGCCCAAGACGGTGACCGGCAAGATCCTTCGGCGGACGCTGCGTGCCGGGAAATGACCGTGACCGCAGTGCTGCGACACGCGCCACACCGGGACAGTTGTTGCGTAAGTGACTGACGGGGTCGGGGCGGACTACTCTGTCCGCATGGCTTCGAGAGCGAGCACGGGTTCACGCGCGTCTTCGGCGCGCACCCCGGCCACGGATACGGCCGCCGGCCGATCGACCGGCGGACGGTCGTCTGCTGCTCGGACGTCCCGGGGAAAGAGCGCCTCGTCGACGCGGGGACGCGCCGACGACACCGACAGTACCCCGGCGCGACGGAAGGGTACGGCGAAGAAACCTGCTGCCCGATCGTCCACACGTGCCTCGGGCACGGGACGTCGATCGGTCCGCAGCACGCGTTCGCGCGGCGAACCGGAAAAGCCCATCACCGAGCGGACAACCGACGTGCACCGGCCGTCCGTCGCCTCGACCGTCGGACGAGGTGTGGGGCGGGGGGTCGGCGGTGGCTGGGCCCTGCTCGCCCGTGGCATCGGAGGCCTGGCGCGCGTCGGAACAGGACGCGACACACCGGCCGGAGACGACGGCGACCCCGGCTACCGCGGTCGCGGCCGACGTGGTGCCAATGATCAGGATCCAGGCGATCGTGGCCCCGACGGCCGTGCTCCCCGTGATCCCGGTCCCCGTGATCCCAGTCCCAGTGATCGTGGTCCCGACAGTCGTGACCCAGACAACCGACACACCGGAGTCGTACCCGGCGGCCCGGACGACGGCGCCGACGGCGAGACCGGTGGTCCATCGCATCAGCGTGACGGCATAGCTCTGCTTCTCCTGATCTTCGGACTCCTGATGGCCGTGGGTGTGTGGTTCGGCGCAGCGGGTCCGGTGGGGGCATTCATCAACGCAGGGGTGCGGGCTGCGGTCGGTCTCGTCGCGATCGGCGTGCCGGTGGTCCTGGTGGCGGTCGCGGTGATCCTCATGCGCAGCCCGGCGACGCTCGCCAAGCAGTCACCCGGCCAGCTCGTCGGGGCAGTGCTGCTCGGCCCTCCGGCGCTGGGCCTGATACACCTGATCGCGGGCGCACCATCGGACTTCACCGGCCGATCGAACGCCGCCGGCTATGCCGGGTGGTTGGTCGGCACCCCGCTGACCCACTGGGTCACCGCGTGGGTCTCGGTGCCGATCCTGCTGCTGATCATGGCCTTCGGTGCGCTGTTGCTGAGCGATCGCACGATGAGCGACCTGGTAATCGGGATCAGTGACTACCTCGGCCTGCGGCTGCGCGGGTCGAGGGACACCGGTGAGCACGACGAAGCGCCGTGGGAATCCGAGCGGCGACACGACTCCGAACGCTATCGGCGCAGAGCGGACGACGGCCCGGCGGATCGGCGTGCCGTAGACGGCGGTGCGGGCTATCGACCCGAACGAGCCGAGCCCGGATACTCTCCGGATCCGTACGAGAACTATCCCCCCGACAACGGTCCCGCGCGCCGCCGGACATCCCGGAAGACGCAGTACGGGGCCTACGAGACTCCGGCGTCCGGCCGGGACACCGGGGCTTCCCGGCGCGGTGCCACCGCGGGGGAGATGCGTGACTCCGCACGCACCGAGTTCATCGGCGACAGACGCCCGGCCGGCGCGGGCGGATACGACGACCCCAGGACCGGGCGTCGATCGGGTGCCGCCGATTTCGGTCCCGGTGACTACGATCCTGGTGATTACGGCGCCGCAGACTTTGCCGATGCCGCTACCGATCCACTCGGACCGGGCGGCGTAGGTCCCGCCGATCTCACCGAACCCATCGACCGTGGCAGCGGCGCCCGCCCGGCCGCCGCGACCACCACCGGCGACGACGCGGACCTGCCGCCGCGGCAGGACGCGCCCGTATCGGGAACGAGGCCGACCACCCAGAGAGGCCGCCGCATGAGTGCCGCCACCGCATCCGGTACCAGCCGGACGGGACGGCCCGCGTCAGCGTCCCGTGGGCACTCCGCGGAGAACTCGCCCTATCATGTCCCCCCGACCTCGTTGCTCATCGAGGGCGAGCCGCCGGTGGCGGGCAGCCGTGCCAATGACGACATGATCGACCGCATCACCGGCGTCCTCGAGCAGTTCAAGATAGACGCGATGGTCACCGGGTACACCCGCGGCCCGACGGTCACCCGCTACGAGGTCGAACTCGGCCCGGGTGTGAAGGTCGAGAAGATCACCGCGCTGCAGCGCAACATCGCCTATGCGGTCGCCACCGACAACGTGCGGCTGCTGGCACCCATCCCCGGCAAATCGGCCGTCGGGATCGAGGTCCCCAACTCCGATCGCGAGATGGTGCGTCTGGCCGACGTGCTGGAGGCGCCGTCGACGCTCAAGGACAAGCACCCGCTCGTCATCGGTCTGGGTAAGGATATCGAGGGCGACTTCGTCTCGGCCAATCTCGCCAAGATGCCGCACCTGCTGGTGGCCGGCTCCACCGGTTCGGGCAAGTCGAGTTTCGTCAACTCGATGCTCGTCTCGCTGCTCACCCGCGCCACCCCCGAGGACGTGCGGATGATCCTCATCGACCCCAAGATGGTCGAGCTCACCCCGTACGAGGGGATTCCGCACCTGATCACCCCGATCATCACCGAACCCAAGAAGGCCGCCGCCGCGCTGGCCTGGCTGGTCGAGGAGATGGAACAGCGCTATCAGGACATGAAGGCCTCCCGGGTGCGTCACATCGACGACTTCAACCGGAAGGTGCGGTCGGGGGAGATCACCGCGCCACTGGGGTCCGAACGCGACTACAAGCCGTATCCGTACATCCTCGCGATCGTCGACGAGCTCGCCGACCTGATGATGACCGCTCCCCGCGACGTCGAGGACGCGATCGTGCGGATAACGCAGAAGGCGCGTGCGGCGGGCATCCACCTGGTCCTGGCCACCCAGCGGCCATCGGTCGACGTGGTGACCGGCTTGATCAAGACGAACGTCCCGTCCCGTCTGGCGTTCGCGACGTCCTCACTGACCGACTCGCGCGTCATCCTCGATCAGCCGGGCGCCGAGAAACTCATCGGTATGGGTGACGGACTTTTCCTGCCCATGGGTGCGGGTCGGCCCATCCGGATGCAGGGGGCGTTCGTCGCCGACGAGGAGATCTCCGCGGTCGTCGAGTACAGCCGGGAGCAGGCACAGCCCGAGTTCGTCGACGGTGTCACCACCTCGAAGGCCGGGGACAAGAAGGAGATCGACTCCGATATCGGTAACGACCTCGACGACCTGCTGCAGGCGATCGAGCTGGTGGTTTCCAGTCAGTTCGGATCGACGTCGATGCTCCAGCGCAAGCTGCGCGTCGGTTTCGCCAAGGCGGGCCGGTTGATGGATCTGATGGAGACGCGTGGGGTCGTGGGTCCGAGCGAGGGATCCAAGGCCCGCGAGGTTCTGGTGAAACCGGAGGACCTGGCCGGGGTGATCGCATCGATCACGGGCGGAGATGCCTCCGCACCGGATCCGGCCTGACAGCCCGGCTCGTGCCTGCGTGACCGACCGAGGCCGGGGCGATACCCGGCCTCAGCCGTTGTCATGCAGGTGAGCCAGCATCCGGGTGTTGCCGAGTGTGTTCGGTTTGACGTAGCTCAGGTCGAGGAACTCGGCGACACCGGTGTCGTACGAGCGGCACATCTCCTCGAACACCTCGCGGGTGACGGGCGTGCCCTCGATCTCGACGAATCCGTGGCGGCCGAAGAACTCCGTCTCGAACGTGAGCACGAACACCCGGCTCAGTTCCAGCTCGCGCGCGACGTCCATGAGCCGAGCGACGATCCGGTGCCCGATGCCATACCCGCTGCGGGTGCGGTCGACCGCCACGGTTCTGACCTCGCCGAGATCGGACCACAGCACGTGCAGGGCTCCGCAGCCGACCACGTCGCCGCCCATGTCGCCGACCCAGAACTCCTGCACCGACTCGTACAACGTCACCAGGTTCTTCTCCAGGAGAATCCGGCCGGCGTACTGGTCGATGAGTTCTTTGATCCGCGGCACATCGGATGTCCGGGCGCGGCGCACCACGACGGTGCGGTGATCGGTCGTGTCGGCCTCGGGGTCGGCGGAGGACATGCGAATCAATGTACGTCGGATGACTGCGGCGCCGGGCGATGAGCCGGTCAATCGACATGAATCCCATCGCGTGTGACCTGGTGATCAATCCCGGCCGGTATCGCGGATAGTCTGTTCTGTGTGCGAGTGTGCTTTCGGCGCCCCATGGGCGAGTCGTCATCGGTCGGTGAGTCATGACCGGCCGGGCTCGCCGTGCTCTCGACGAGGAGCCGTGCCAAGCCGTGGATGAGCCGGTGACCGGTGACCTCACCCCGTCCGTCCCCCACGAGGTGCCCCCGAACGAAGTGCGCCCGGACGAGGTCCCGCTGCTCAACATCGCCAACGTGCTCACGATGTTCCGGATCGTGCTGGTGCCGGTGTTCGTCGTCACGCTGTTCGTCGACGACGGGGACAGCACGGCGTGGCGTATCGCGGCCACCGTGATCTTCGCCGTCGCAGCGCTCACCGACCGCTACGACGGTCGGCTGGCCCGCGAGCGGGGCCTGGTCACCGAGTTCGGCAAACTGGCCGACCCGATTGCCGACAAGGCCCTGATCGGCGCCGCGCTCATCAGCTTGTCGGTGCTCGGTGAGCTGTCCTGGTGGGTGACCGGTGTCATCGTGGTCCGTGAACTGGGCGTGACCGCGCTGCGGTTCTGGGTACTCAAGCACGGTGTGATTCCGGCCAGCCGTGGAGGCAAGCTGAAAACGCTGCTCCAATCGTTGGCGATCGGTTTCTACCTCCTTCCACTGGACGGTGGCTGGCACCTGATCGCCGTGGTCCTGATGGCGGCGGCGGTCGTCGTGACCGTCGTGACCGCCTGCGACTACCTCTGGCAGGCGATCGCGTTGCGGGCGAAGGGCCGCGCCGGCCGCTGACAGCCTGCTTCAGGATCGCTCAACCCGGCACGACGGGGGCGTCGGCGGGGGTGTGTCGGTCACGTCTTGGTAGCGTGAGACGAGCGCCACGTGAGATGAGTCACGACCGGACTTTCGCCGGTCGTGCAGCGCGACGGCGCCGATAGTGGACTACTGTCGGCGGAACGGAGCAGAGCGCCCGATGCCGGATCCGCCCCGAATGAGCGGTGCGGGAACCGATCGGGCGATGCGATCGTTGTCAAGGTCGGTCGGCGCACTAGGACGGTGACGACCCGAAGGAGGGAGTGTCAATGGCGGTACTGCTGCGAGAGGCGCTGGGGGAAAGTCTGCGCCGGGTACGTACGGACCAGGGCCGGACGCTGCGTGAAGTCTCCACCGACGCGCGGGTGAGTCTGGGCTATCTCTCCGAGGTCGAGCGGGGCCAGAAGGAGGCATCGAGCGAATTGCTCGCGGCGATCTGTGATGCTCTCGACGTCGAACTCGCCGACATCGTGCTCGACGCGGGCCAGACATTGCGCCCAGCGCAGCACGATGCCGCGTTGTCGGCCACAAAGGTGGTCATTCCGGCTCCTGCCGGGCGGCCCGGTGCCGAGCTCGCCGCGGCCTGACCGGCGATCCCGAACCGGCCGTGTCCGGTGACACATCCGAACGACAGCGGTGCCTGTACCCGGTGGGGGCGGCTACAGTCGGATGTCAGGGCTAGATTGGTCCCCGATCCACTTTTCAACCGGTGAATGGAGTTGACGCAAGCATGGCGAACCCGTTCGTGAAGTTCTGGCGCTATCTGATGGCCCTGGGCAATTCGAAGATCGACGAGTACGCCGATCCGAAGGTGCAGATCCAGCAGGCGATCGAGGATGCGCAGCGTCAGCATCAGGCGCTGTCCCAGCAGGCCGCCAATGTGATCGGCAACCAGCGCCAGCTGGAGATGAAGCTCAACCGGCAACTCGAAGAGATCGAGAAGCTGCAGGCCAACACGCGTCAGGCACTGACCCTGGCCGATCAGGCCGCCGCGGCCGGTGACGCGCAGAAGTCGCAGGAGTACACCAACGCCGCCGAGGCGTTTGCCGCGCAGCTGGTCACCGCCGAGCAGAGTGTCGAAGACCTCAAGGTGCTGCACGATCAGTCGCTGCAGGCGGCGGCGCAGGCCAAGCAGGCCGTCGAGCGTAACGCGATGATGCTGCAGCAGAAGCTGGCTGAGCGGTCCAAGCTGCTGAGTCAGCTCGAGCAGGCCAAGATGCAGGAGCAGGTGTCGGCATCGCTCAATCAGATGAGTGAGTTGGCCGTTCCGGGTAACACGCCCAACCTGGATCAGGTGCGCGACAAGATCGAACGCCGCTACGCCAACGCTCTGGGATCGGCCGAGCTGGCGAAGAACTCCGTCCAGGGGCGGATGGCCGAGGTCGAGCAGGCCGGTGTCCAGATGGCCGGGCACTCCCGGCTGGAGCAGATCCGCGCCAGCATGCGGGGTGAGGCACTGCCGTCGGCGGGTGCACCGGCTGCGGCGCCGGACCTGGCCAAGCCCGGTACTTTGCCCGGACAGACGCTTCCGCCGCAGACCCACTAGGTGACCGGGGCGTCGCCGCGGGGCCGCACGCACCGTATCGGTATCGTCGCGGGGCCGGACGCCGGTCATGCGTTTCCGGCGTTCGCCCTGGCAGGGTTGTTCGACGCCGCCGGGTATGGGGTTGTCGTCTATACCGGCAGACGCTGGCTGGACGAGGCCTCGCGGCGCGGTATACGGACACTGGAGTTACCCGGGCTGACCGCGCTCGCAGATGACGACGACGGTGATGCGGGAGACAAGCTCAGTGGACGTGCCGCACGCATCGCGTGTGCGCTGGAGCCGTCCCTGGTGGCGGAGCATATTGATCTGGTCGTCTCCGATGCCATCACCGTCGGCGGTGGTTGGGGAGCCGAACTCGCCGGAATCCCGTGGGTGGAATGCTCGCCGCACCCGCTGTACGACGCATCGCGTGGCCTGCCTCCGGTGGGTTCGGGCCTCGCAGTGGGGACCGGACTGCAAGGCAGGCTACGGGATTCGCTGATGCGGGTCGCCACAGCGCGGTCGATTCGGCTCGGCGAGCGTCAGCGGTCGAGTGCCCGGACATCGATCGGATTGCCCGGAACTCCGGCACCCGCCGCCCGACTGGTGGCCACGCTGCCCGCGCTGGAGGTACGCCGCCCGGACTGGCCCGAGCGGACCCACATCGTCGGTCCGCTGCTGTGGGAACCTACGGACGAGATATTCACGGTCCCGGGGGGTGACGGGCCGCTGATCATGGTGGCACCGTCCACCGCCGCCACCGGCGCCGGCGACATGATCGACCACGTGCTCGGCGGACTCGCCGGATTGCGCCGTGATGTCCGCGTGGTGGTGTCCGGGCTCGGCATCGACGATTCGACCGTGGCGGCGATCTGTGTCGGAGCCGGGCTTCCGGCCGGTGCCGTGGTGGCGGGCCTGGCCCGTCAGGATCAGCTGCTGGCCTCGGGTGCGGTCGACGTATTGATCTGCGGTGGCGGTCACGGAATTCTGGCCAAGAGTCTGACTCACGGCGTTCCGGTGGTCACCATCCCCGGTGGCGGTGATCAGTGGGAACTGGCCAACCGGGTGAGCCGGATCGGTGTGGGAGAACTCGTCCGGCCCGTCACCGCGGACACGGTGACCGGTGCCGTGCGTACCGTCCTCGACGACCCGGGATATGCGGACCGGGCCGCGTCGGTCGCGGCATCAGCCAGGGGGACCGTCGATCCGGTGACGGTAGTCAATCGGGTTCTGGGGAGATCGGGTGCCGCACCGGCGGACCGTACACCGATAGGCTCGACGCCGTGCGACTGACGGAGTTCACCGAGTTGATGAACGCTCAGTTCGGTGTGCAGACGGCCGATTCGATTCTCACCGACCACGTTCTCATTGAGTTCGGCGGCCGGACCGGTGCGCAGGCCATCGAGGACGGCCGCGACCCCCGCACGGTATGGGTCGCGATCTGCCGCGACTTCGACGTGCCCCGCGAACGCTGGTAGCCCGCACTCGATGCCTGTGAAGGCCCCGACCAGTGAAGACCTTCGCCTGTGGAGAACCTTGGCCTGTGGAGAACCTTGGCCTGTGGAGAACCTCGGCCTGTGGAAACTCTGTTTGCCGGGTATCGGGGGCCGTGCCAGTATTGCCAATAGAACATTCGTTCGTTCATACTGATGTTCGATAAACGCCGGATGTTCGGCAGAGCGATGTTCGGCTAGAGCAAGGCAGTCCCGGCACGCCGGAGGCTGATTGTCAGACCCTCCGGATAGTGTGCGGGGCGATGGCAACCACAGCTTCGGGCAAACCCCGGTCAACACAGCAGACACGTAAACGCGGCAGCACCAAGGCCAACCCGGTACCGACCAGAGGAGACACAATGGCACCGACTCACGATCGTGAGAAGGCACTCGACCTCGCGCTCGCACAGATCGACAAGAACTTCGGCAAGGGCTCGGTCATGCGGCTCGGGCAGGAGGCCCGTCAACCTCTCGAAGTCATCCCGACCGGCTCGATCGCCCTCGATATCGCGCTGGGTATTGGTGGGCTGCCCCGTGGTCGTGTCGTGGAGATCTACGGTCCGGAGTCCTCGGGTAAGACGACGGTGGCGCTGCATGCGGTGGCCAATGCTCAGGCGCAGGGCGGTATCGCCGCCTTCATCGATGCCGAGCATGCGCTCGATCCCGACTACGCGGCCAAGCTAGGCGTCGATACCGACGCGCTGCTGGTGTCCCAGCCGGACACCGGCGAGCAGGCCCTGGAAATCGCTGACATGCTGATCCGGTCGGGCGCACTCGACATCCTGGTCATCGACTCGGTCGCGGCGCTGGTGCCCAAGGCTGAGATCGAGGGTGAGATGGGCGACAGCCACGTCGGTCTGCAGGCTCGTTTGATGAGCCAGGCGCTGCGCAAGATGACCTCGGCGCTCAACCAGTCCAACACCACCGCCATCTTCATCAACCAGCTCCGCGAGAAGATCGGTGTGATGTTCGGCTCCCCCGAAACCACCACGGGCGGTAAGGCATTGAAGTTCTACTCGTCGGTGCGCCTGGATGTGCGGCGCATCGAGACACTCAAGGACGGCACCGACGCGGTCGGTAACCGCACCCGCGTCAAGGTGGTCAAGAACAAGGTGGCGCCGCCGTTCAAGCAGGCCGAGTTCGACATCCTCTACGGACATGGCATCAGCAAGGAGGGTTCGCTGATCGACCTCGGCGTGGCCGAGGGCTTCATCCGTAAGTCGGGATCCTGGTACACCTACGAGGGCGATCAGCTCGGTCAGGGCAAGGAGAACGCCCGCAACTATCTCAAGGAGAACCCGGAGACGGCCGACGAGATCGAGAAGAAGATCAAGGAGAAGCTCGGCATCGGCGCGGTTCTCGACGACGATGACGTGGCTCCCGCGCCGGTTGAATTCTGACAATGACCGCAGACGCTGAGACCGGGCGCACCGCCTCCCCGTGGGACGTGGCGCTCCGGCTTCTCGGAGTCCGGGCGCGCAGTCGCCACGAAATGCGGGAGCGGCTGTTGCGCAGAGGTTTTGCCGACGATGTCGTCGAGGACGTGATGGCCCGTCTCGACCGTGCAGGATTGCTCGACGATGCTGATTTCGCCGCCGAATGGGTACGGTCGCGACACGCGTACAGCGGCAGGGGGCGGATCGCACTCAAACAGGAGCTGCGTTCCAAAGGGATTGACGCCGAGGTCATCGACGAGGCGCTCGGCGACATCAGCCCGGATACAGAGCGGGTCAACGCCGTGTCGATGGCCACGAAGAAGCTGGCCGCGATGCGCGTGGATCTCACCGACCGCGCCGAACGTGACAAGGCGTTCCGCAGGCTTGCCGGCGTGCTGTCGCGGCGCGGCTACGACCAGTCGACGGTGATCGACGTGGTGACAGAGGTGCTGGGCACCCGATCGTGACGGGCCCCACCCGAATGTCAAGGCCGGGACTACAGGGCGCAAGCAGTTCGTCCTGTAGTCCCGGCCTCGTTCGTCTGTGCGGGCGCTACTTGGTTCCGAAGGTGGGCAGGTTCTCCGATGCGGCGATATCGACCTCGTCAGGATCGACGGCGGCCACCTTGCGGCGGCCGGTGCGCAGACGCTTCTCCAGATACGTCGCCAGCGACGACAGACCGAAGTTGATCAGGATCATGATGATCGCGATGACGATCAGCGCCGGAATGTAGTTGCCGTACCGGGCAGAGGAGAGCAGGCCGCTACGAATCACCTCGGAATAGCCGATGATGTAGCCCAGCGCGCTGTCCTTGAGCGCGATGACCATCTGCGACACCAGTGCCGGCAGCATCGCCGTGACCGCCTGCGGCAGTAGGATGATGCGCATCATCTGGCCTTTACGCAGGCCCAGCGCCTTGGACGCCTCGGTCTGTCCGTTCGGCAGCGAGTTGATGCCGGAACGGATGATCTCGGCGATCACCGAGCCGTTGTACAGCGTCAGGCCGATCACCACCGCCGTGAACGCGAGCTGCGAGGACGGTACGACACCGTACTTGGCCAGCAGGAACCAGCAGAACACCATCAGGATCAGCACCGGAATGGCGCGGAACACCTCGATGAGAGTGCCGGAGACGGCGCGCACCCAGGTGTGATCGGAGAGTCGGCCGATGCCCAGTACCGAGCCCAGGATCAACGCGAGGATGATCGAGACGATCGCCGCCGCGACGGTGCGCCACAGGCCGGGCAGGATGTAGCCCTTCCAGGTGCTCCAGTAGGTGAACGGTTCCCACTTCTCACCGGCGAACTGATCGTTGCCGGCCAGAGTCACGATCACCCAGATGGCGATGGTGGCGATCACCGCGAGGAATGCGACCGTGATGATCCTGTTTCGGGCCTGTGCCTTGGGGCCGGGTGCGTCGTACAGGACTGTGGCGCCGGCGGGTTTATTGTCGCTCATCGCTTCACCCCGAATCGTTTGGCGAGATATCCGAACACCGCACCCTCGGACAGGGTGATGATCATGAATCCGACGGCGATGATGCCGAAGATGACGAACAGTTGATCGGAGAACGTCTCGATCTCGCTCTTCATCAGCGCCGACGCCTCGGCGACGCCGATCGCCGAGGCGATAGTGGTGTTCTTGGTCAGTGCGATCAGCACGCTGCCGAGCGGGCCGATGACCGCCCGGATCGCCTGTGGCAGCACGATCGAGCCGAACACCTGGATGAATGGCAGGCCCAGCGACCTGGCCGCCTCGGCCTGACCGATCGGCACCGTGTTGAAGCCCGACCGGAGCGTTTCACAGACGAACGTCGCCGTGTACACGATGAACCCGACCACCGACAGCCAGAACATGTTGGTCGAGTTGGTGGAGGCGAACTGCACGCCGAGGTTGTAGCTCAGGCCCATCGCACAGAACAGGATGATCAGCGTCAGCGGGGTGTTGCGGACCACGTTCACGTAGATGGTGGCGAATCCGCGCATCACCGGTATCGGTGAGACCTTCATGCCTGCCAGCATCGTTCCCCAGATCAGCGCGCCGATAGCGGAGAAGAACGTCAGTTTGATGGTCATCCAGAATGCGGGCCACAGCTCGGGCCCCATACTGTCCCAGAGTTCACTCATTGTCGTTCACCTCACTCACTTCAGGCCCGGAGGGCAGGGGGTGGATGCGGAGTCGAGAAACGACAGGTCGCCGACCGTCGGCTCGAACTTGTATTTCGAATCGGGCGTGGCCGCGCGTGCGGCCACCTGATCGACGAACTCGTCACCGAGGTTCTTGCGGATCGCCGTCATCCACTCGGAGATGCCGTCGGCACCCGGCTTGAGCATCGCGGTGAGCGCCTCGTTGAGCAGCGCAACCGCCTCGCCGTCGTCCTTGCCGACGCCGATGCCGTACCGCTCGGTGGAGAACGGCGCACCGGCGGACTTGAGTGCCTCCTTGACGCAGGCGTCCTTCGGGTAGGTCATCTCGACCAGCTTGAACTCGCCTGACCAGAAGTTGGAGTACCCGGCCAGAATCGACTCGTCGGTGGTCAGTGCGTCGACCTTGCCCCGGCGCAGACCCTCGACGCAGGCCGAGTACGAATCGAACTCCTGCAGCTGGACCGACGGGAGCTGGGCCTTGACGTTCTGTGCCGACGTCGAACCCGTCACCGAGCAGAGCTTCTTGTCCTTCTGCAGGTCGGTGAGCTGGGTGATCGAGTCGTCGTCGCGGCGCACCAGCAGACCCTGATAGGTCACCAGGTACGGGCCCGCGAACGACACCTTCTTGGATCGGGCCGCGTTGATCGAGTAGGTGGCGGCGATGGTGTCGACCTCACCGTTCTCGATCATCGCCTCCCGGCGTGCCGACGGAGTCTCGCGCCATTTGACCTTGGGATGCTTGACCCCGAGCTTGTCGGCGATGTGGTTGACGACGTACCGCGAGACGTCGGCGTCGAATCCGTCGACGCCGCCGTTGTCGGGGTTGTAGATGCCCAGCCCGGGTTGGTCGAATTTGGTACCCAGCACAACCGACCCCTTCCGGATGGAGTCGACGAGGCTGCGCGGTTCGGTGCTGCCGCATCCGGCCAGGAGCGCGCCGACAGTGCCCAGGACCGCGATCAGGATGGTGAGGGTAACCGTCTGCCGTCGCATCAGTGCCCCAGAATTTTGCTCAGGAAGTCCTTGGCGCGTTCGGACTTGGGTGCGGTGAAGAAGCTCTCCGGATCGGTGTCCTCGATAACAGCGCCGTCGGCCATGAAGATGATCCGGTCGGCGGCCTTGCGGGCGAAGCCCATCTCGTGGGTCACCACGAGCATCGTCATGCCCTCCTTGGCCAGCGACACCATGACGTCGAGGACCTCGTTGACCATCTCGGGGTCGAGGGCCGACGTCGGCTCGTCGAACAGCATGATCTTCGGTTCCATCGCGAGCGAGCGGGCGATGGCCACACGCTGCTGCTGACCACCGGACAGTTGTGCGGGGTACTTGTCCTTCTGGCTGGCGATGCCGACACGGTCGAGGAGTTCGAGGGCCCGCTTGGTCGCGTCGGCCTTGCTCTTCTTACGGACCTTGATCGGTGCGAGGGTGACGTTGTCGAGGATCGTCTTGTGCGCGAACAGGTTGAAGGACTGGAACACCATGCCGACGTCGGCACGCAGGGCGGCGAGGTCCTTGCCTTCGGACGGCAGCAGAGTGCCCTCGATACGGATCTCGCCGCTGTCGATGGGTTCGAGGCGGTTGATCGTTCGACACAGGGTGGACTTGCCCGATCCGGACGGGCCCAGGACCACCACGACCTGCCCGCGGGGCACCTCGAGATTGATGTTCTTGAGAACGTGCAGGGGACCGAAGTGTTTCTCGACCCCCTTGATGGAGATCATCGGGGTACCACCTGGTGAGCTCCCCGACGACGGTGACGACGAAATATCCTTGGAAGGTGCATTCGGCGAATCGGTCATGAACAAACCCTAGTGCGCACTCGGACATCAGGCGCGCCGAAACGATAAGCTTGTTTGCCGTTGCTCACGAGTCCGATCCGGACGGCCTCACGAGTCCGTTCCGGACGGCCTCACGAGTCCGTTCCGGACGG
>NZ_JAGQTN010000007.1 GCF_020438995.1 Gordonia sp. (in: high G+C Gram-positive bacteria) | reverse complement strand
GGACTTCATCGGGATCGACGTCGACGACGAGGCAGGCGGGCCCGGCGGTGGTCAGCGCGTCGGCGCAGGCCGTGGCCAATTCGGCGGCATCGGCGGCGTGGAACACGCTGAGTCCGGGGAACATGGCCGCGACCCCGGCGGCGATATCGGTGGGTGCGAATCGATTGAGGCTGGGCGCATCTGGAAAGTAGAGGTGTTCGCGGGTCACGCACATCGCGTGCGCGTTGTTGTTGAGCACCACCAGAGTGAGCGGCGCGCCGTATTCGACGGCGGTGTGCAACTCCATCCCGTGCATGAAGAACGAGCCGTCCCCGGCGATGACAACGGTCGGCTTACCTGAGTCGAGGGCGCACCCGAGCCCGGCACCAATCGCGTGTCCCATCCCGCCCATGCCGAGCGCCACCCCGAACCGGAAGTCGCCGAACGGGAGATAGTGGATCGATGCCGCCCCGGTGTTGCCGGCGTCGGCGAAGACCGCGCAGCCCGTTGGCAGGTGGGTGCCGATCGTATCGATCACCGTGCGCATGTCGAGTGGGAGATCAGTGTCCGGCGTCCGGAGATAGTCGATCACGGCGGCCGGCGGCGCCGCGGGTGCGGCACCGATGTGTCCGGTCAGACTCTCGACGAAGGCGCTCAGGTCGGTACACGGAATGTGTTCGGTGACGGCGGATATACGGGGTCGCCACGCCCCCACGTGCACGATCGGCGTCGCCGCGGCGAGATCATCGAGGCCCGCGCGGTCCGTCAGCGACATACGGCAGCCCAGCACCAGCCACAGGTCGGCTTCGCTGAGTGCCTTATGCGCCGACGGATGACCCATCACCCCGGTCACCCCCGCGCACCGCCCGGTAGCACCGACGTCACGTCCACCGGGTGAGACGACGACCGTCGCCCCCAACGAGGTGGCGAGGGCGTCGATCGGTTCGCGAAGCCGGAGCCAGGATGCCTCCTCGCCTGCCCAGATACAGACGTGGCCCCCGTCGGCGACCAGTTCGGTGAGCCGGGCGGCCAGAGAATTGCTCTCGGGTGAGGAGTCCGGCGGGAGCGGTCGCGGCGGCGCGGCCGGGCGGGCCGGCGCGGCCTGGACGTCCTTCGGAATCACCAGCGCCGCGGGTAGTCCGCGATGCAGGGCGGTGACCACAACGGTGAATGCGGCGGCCAGAGAATCGGGGTCGTCGACGACCGCGTACGCTCCGGTGACCCCCGCGAGGACCGCGGTGAGGTCGATGGTGTCGGGCGGGGTCAGCATGTCCTGGAAACCGCCGCGGCCGACGGTCGGGCGCGGCGCGGTGCCGATCAGCGCCAGCACCGGTACGCGGCTGTCGTAGGCCTCGGCGAGCGCGGGCACGACGTTGAGCGCACCGCCACCGGAGGTGGTCAGTACCGCGCCGATTCCGCCGGAGATGCGTGCGGCCCCGTCGGCCATCGCACCGGCGGCGAATTCGTGTTTGGCGATGACGGGTGTGATGTCAGGGTGCCGAAGCGCCGCGTCGAAGATGTTCTCCGCGTTGGCGCCGTGCACCCCGAACAGCGTGGAGATACCGAGCTGCCGCAGCTGTTCGACGATCAGGTCGGCGACGGTGGTCGGCAGGTCGGTGGAAACTGTGCTCACCTCGGGCGTCAGTGGGTCGCCACGAAACGGTCCATCGTGCGTTCGGCGGTCGCAGCGATGGTCAGCGACGGGTTGACCAGGCCGACCTCGCCGGGCATGAATGCCCCGTCGACGACGTACAGGTTGTCGTAGCCGCGGACCGCGCCATTGAGGTCTGCGGCCTGGTTGATCACCACCCCGCCGAGTCCGTGGTACGTGCTTGCCGAGCCGAAGCCCGCGAGCCGCGACACGATCGGCACGCCGCCCGCACGCCGCGCGAAATGGTTGGCGAAAGAGTTGCCGCGCCGGTCGAGGATGCTGGTGTGTTCGGCGAACGGATAGTTCAGTTCGGCCGTCCCCGTCGACCGGTTGTAGTCGATGGTGCCGCGCTCGGGACTGAACACCTGAATCAGGTTGGTGGTCAGCAGTTTTCCGGTGGGGTACGGCAGCGGGGTGGAGTGGTACACCATCGAGACCGGGCCGCCGGGAAAGTCGTCGTCGTAGAATCGCCCGTATCCGGGGCCGCCCTGGACCGGTCCGTAGTCGTCGGTCAGACCCGTGCGGGCGGTGAGGAAGTCGCCGTTGGCGCCGAATCCGTCGCCGATCTTGCCCGACAACTTGGGCAGATGACCCTTTGCCCTGGCCTCGACGAGCAGCCGGGTGGTGTGGAACGAGCCCGCACCCAGGAACACGTAGTCGACGTCAGCGGTGACGATGCGCACGGTGCGGTGCTGGTAGTCGATCTCGCGGGCTTTGACGACGAACCCGGGCCGGTTGCCGCGGGGCCGGATCTCGAACACCTCGTGCATCGGCTTGATGGTCACGTTGCCGGTGCGTTCGGCAGCCGGCAGATAATTGTGGTCGGTGGAGTTCTTGGCTCCGCTGTTGGCGCCGAACCCCATCTCACCGATGCTGAATGACGGCGTGGCCCGACCCGCGAGCTCGGCACGCACGATGTCCCAGTCGACCGCGTATTCGAAGGTACGCAGGTGCGCACCGTAGCGGCGCACCGTCTTGGCCCACGACCGGGCGCCGACATAGTTGGGGTGGGCGAGGATGTCGGCGGGCAGCTTGGACGCGTTGAGCATCTTCAGGGCTCGCGGATAGTACACGCGCTTGAGTTCGTCATAGCCGGTGCCACCGGGAAAGACGTGCTCGAAGTCCTGCTTGCGGGGAGTCGAGGTGAAGGCGCCGAAGACGAGCGAGCCACCGCCCACACCGGCGCCGTACACCGAGTCGATGCCGTTGCCTTTGATCTGATCGAGCAGACCCGGGTACTTGGCGACGGGGATTCCCGCCGGTCCGCCGAGGCTGACCTGGCCGGCGAACCACGATGCTCGGCCGTCGAGCTTGGTGATGGAGGGGAATGTATTGCCGTCCTTGCGGATATCCCAGCGCCGGCCCCGCTCGAACACGGTGGTCCGGAATCCTGCCTGGCCGAGCCGGAGTGCGGCGACGGAGCCGCCGAATCCGGTGCCGATGACGGCGGCGGTCTTGCCCGCTCCGCCGGGCACCGCGGTGGCGGGGGTTCGGGTGGAGCCGAGCGCGCCGAGGGCGCCGAGGGCTGCGGTTGCCTGCAGGACTCGCCGACGAGAGACCGTCGCGGTCCGGACGCTTTCAGAGGTCACCAGGAGAACGTACCCAAGGTGACACTAACTTAGGAAGTCCTAAGCAATGCTCAGGTGTGCAATGGGATTTGCAGTGCACGGCAGGTTGGTGAATTGATTTGCATCGTTG
>NZ_JAGQTN010000095.1 GCF_020438995.1 Gordonia sp. (in: high G+C Gram-positive bacteria) | reverse complement strand
GACGGCGGCGACCACCACATCGTCATCGGCCGGGCCCGCACCCTCGGTGAGGTCCTGCAGGACAAGCCGCTGCTGTTCTACCGCGGCGGCTACCTGTCCACCGAACACCCCCGAGTCCACCCCGCCGAGGCGGAACTCGAGGAATTCCTCACCTGGAACGGCACCGACACCTGGCTGTAGAGGAGTACACCGAAACAATGTCCAGCGACGTGACCGCCCCGCTCGCCGCAGCCATCGCCGAGGCCGAAAAGCTCATCACCTCAGCCGAATTCATCGACACGGACATCGACCTCGCCGACGGCTTGGACTACCTGGCCGGCAGCATCGCCGCGGTCATCCAGCTGGCACGCTCGCGACAGCGCTCGCACCCGAACTTCGTCACCTCGACGGGCCCGTCCACCAAGATGGGCCTGGACAACCCCGACACCCTCTACTACCACGCCGACATCGAACCCGACGGAACCTACGAGGTCCGCGGAACACGGGGAAGCACCGTCGATCTGAGCTTCCAGATCCTGCGCGGCGACTACACCGCCACCAATGTCCCCGGTGGCGACGACGCCTTCGACGACCGCCGCATCACGATCGCCGACGACGGCTCGTTCACGCTCACCTTCGGCCCGGACCCGGCCGGTGAGCGACCGGACAACTACTTCGTCCTCGGCGACGGTGCGTCGATGCTGGCGGTGCGCGATGTGTACGGCGACTGGACCGAACGCAAAGGTTCGATCTCGATCCAGCGCGTCGACACCCGCGGCACCGCACCGGAGGAGCCCGACGTCGCCAAGGTCTCCCGACGGTTCTCGGTGGCGGGCAAGATGCTGCTCTCGCGCATCAACACCTGGTTCAACTTCCCGAAATGGTTCTACCTCGATGAGCCGGTCAACACCTTCACCCCGCCCAGGCTCACCCCGGGCGGACTGCGCACCCAGTTCTCATCGGTCGGTCACTACCGGCTCGCCGACGATGAGGCGATGATCATCACGGTGCCGCGCTCGACCGCCCCGTACCAGGGCTTTCAGCTCGGCAGCATGTGGTACATCTCTCTCGACTACGTCAACCACCAAACGAGCCTCAATTCGCATCAGGCGCAAGTGGATTCGGATGGAATGATCCGATTGGTGGTCTCCCGGCGAAATCCGGGCGTCACCAATTGGATCGAGACCACCGGCCGTGCGCGCGGAATCCTGCAGTTCCGCTGGCAACGCGTCGACGACCCGATCGGCCCCGAACTCGGACCATCGGCGCAGGTCGTCGCATTCGACGATGTTCCGGCGCACCTGCCGGAGTACGCCGCCAACCGCATCGACGACGCCGGGTGGCGCGATCTCATCGCCGCCAGACAGCAGGCCTTCGCGGACAGGATGCTCGGATGACCGGACTGCTCGCCGACAGAGTCGTGGTCGTCTCCGGCGTCGGGCCCGGCCTGGGCAAGGCGATCTGCCGCCGCATGGCCGACGCCGGTGCCACGGTCGTACTGGCCGCGCGCACCGAGTCGAGGCTCGCCGAGATCGCCGTCGAACTCGGCGAGAACACCCTGGTCGTGCCCACCGATATCACCGACGACGCCACCGTCGACAACCTGCGCGAACGCGTCATCGACCGGTTCGGCCGCGTCGATGTGCTGGTCAACAACGCCTTCGCCCTGCCGTCGATGAAACCGCTGGCCCGCACCGACTTCGACCAGATCACCGCGAGCCTCAACCTGACGGTCCTCGGCACGCTCCGGGTCATCAAGGCGTTCACCGAACCACTCGCCGACACCGCCGGAGCTATCGTCAACATCAATTCGATGGTCATCCGCCATTCCGAACCCCGTTACGGCAGTTATAAACTCGCGAAATCAGCGCTGCTGGCGATGTCGCAGACCCTGGCCACCGAACTGGGGGAGCGCGGTATCCGCATCAACTCGGTGGCTCCGGGCTACATCTGGGACGACCAGCTCAAGTGGTACTTCGGCCAGGTCGCCGACAAATACGGCATCACCACCGAGCAGGTCTACCAGCAGACAGCGGCGCGCTCGGACCTCAAACGGCTCCCCGAACCCGACGAGATCGCCGACGCCGTCGTCTTCCTCGCCTCACCGATGGCCCGCGCCATCACCGGCCACACCCTCGACGTGAACTGCGGTGAATACCATGACTGACCAGCCGTCGGCCCAGACATCAGTGGGCACCGTCGATGACCTGCACGCAGCGGCCACGCGCGCGACCGGACTGACCGACTTCGGCGGCGACGACTACCTCGAACCGTTGCGCGTTCTGCTCGATTCGTATGCACGAGAAGCGAATCTGACCCCTGCCGGCAGCAAGATGTCCCGCTTCTTCCTCAAGGGCGCACTCATCGCCCGGCTGCTCAGCGAGGCCGCGTGGCAGGCGAATCCGCAGTACGCCGACGTGCCGATCGAGCGTCCGATCTTCGTGACCGGCCTGCCCCGCACCGGCACCACCGCGCTGCACCGGCTGCTCACCGCCGACCCCGCCCATCAGGGACTGGAGATGTGGCTCACCCAGTGGCCGCAACCCCGTCCACCACACGACACGTGGGCCGACAACCCGGTGTTCGCCCAGCTCCAGGCGTCGTTCGCCCAGCATCACATCGACGATCCCGAGTTCATGGGACTGCACTACATGGCCGCCGACGAGGTGGAGGAATGCTGGCAGCTCCTGCGGCAGAGCGTCATGTCGGTGTCCTACGAATGCCTGGCCCATCTCCCGTCGTACTCGCGGTGGCTGGCCGGCCAGGATTGGGCACCCGCCTACGCCCGGCATCGCCGAAACCTGCAGCTCATCGGATCCAACGACCCCGAACGCCGGTGGGTGCTCAAGAACCCGAGCCACCTGTTCGCCCTCGACGCACTGCTCGAGGTGTACCCCGATGCACTGGTGATTCAGACGCACCGTGCGCCGGAAACCATCATCGCCTCGGCGTGCAGTCTCGCCGAACACGCCACCCGCGGCTGGTCGGACACGTTCACCGGCGCCACCCTGGGCCGGTCCCAGCTCGAACTGTGGTCGCGTGGCCTGCGCGTTTTCACCGAATCACGCGCCCG
>NZ_JAGQTN010000094.1 GCF_020438995.1 Gordonia sp. (in: high G+C Gram-positive bacteria) | reverse complement strand
GTTGATCGGTCACGAGCTGCTCCTGGTCGTTCCGTTCGACGAACACGACCTCGCAGTGGCCGACAACTTCAATGACCTTCTTGCCCGGGCCTATGTCTTCGATGAGGACGACGGCGTCAAGGTCCTGCTGCGGGAACGTGGATTCGTGGCGATGCGTAAGCCTGCGTGACAAGGGTGTCGGCGATCATCGGTGCTGGTCGTCGGGTCGCCGGGGAATCAGCGCGGTGACCAGGACGAAACTGAGGGTCACCAGCAGGGTCCACGAACTGAACTTGCCGATGTGGACGAGCTGCCAGCCGGCTTCCTGGCCGGGGTACTGCCATGCACCGAAGTAGGTGGCGATGTTCTCGGCGATCCATAAGAACAGCCCGATCAGGACGAACGACAGCGGCAGCGGCATCCAGTACCGGTCGTCGCCGACTGTGAACCACACACGCATTCGGATCGTGGCGAGCAGGAACGCCACCAGCAGGGGGAACCGGAAGTCGCCGATCAGGTGGTGGGTGAAGAAGTTCACGTAAGCCAGCATGGCCAGGGTGCCGACGACCGCGATGCGGTAGTTGCCGAGGCCGAGGTCGAACCGGCGAAACGCCTGGCAGATGTAGGAGCCGACCGCGGCATACATGAACCCGGCGTACAGCGGAACCCCGGCGACTGTGGCGATACCGGATTCGGGGTACTCCCACGACCCGGCGGCGACTTTGAAGATCTCCAGTACCAGTCCGAGGATATGGAAGATGCAGACCACCAGCAGTTCGCGTGGTGTCTCCAGGCGGGAGGCCACGAACATCACCTGCACCGCGACGAGAAAGACCAGCAGCGCGTCGTAACGCAGGATCGGTGCGTCCCAGTATCCGCGCAGCAGTGTCGACGCGGCGATTCCTGCGAGGACCACGATCGCGAATGCACAGCACTGCAACTCGATCCACACGAAACGACACAACTGCGCCACGTGGTGAGCGACGACGCGGGGACGTCCGCGTTGCGCCGCAGGTGCGGACTCGACACTGCCGGTCGTAACGTCTGGGTCTCGGCCGGTCACGGGTCGATTGTGCACTACATACAGTCAGTGGAGGACGTCAAAGTACCAGAGCCGGTATCCGGTGGACCGACTGATCCGGCATGCGGCGATCGGTGCGCCCTAGGGGCGTCAGCTGCGGGTGAGAAGCGGGACGAGTGCGGCTGTCTTCTCGTCGGTCCAGCCGGGCGGTTGCAGGATCTGGGCCCATGCGTAGGGGACGGCGGCGAGGAAGGTGTGGCCGTGTCCGTCGGGGACGTTGGTGGACACGGCCATGTCTGCCGACACCTGAAGGAACGTGACGAACGGGATCCAGCGGGTGGACGGCAGGACGTCGCGGCCGCGCTTTTCCGTGAGCCAGTCCGGCTTGTTGAGCAAGAGCCGCGGTGACCACCAGGTGATCGGGTCAGAAGCGTGCTGTAGGTAGACCACCCGGTCCTTGTCCCACGGTGCGTCGGGACGCTTCAGATCGGAGGGGTCGGCGACGAACCGGACTTTGGCGCCGTTATTGAAGATCGGCAGCCACTGCGGGCTTCCGTCGTCGCGGTTCGCGGTGGCGTCGTTCCACACGGTGTTGCTGAATGTGGGGCCGACGAACAGTGCGCCGTTGGTACGTGCCGTGATTGACGGGATGGTGCCGAACGCCGATTCGCCTGCGAACGATCCGAGGCTTTCACCGAACACCACGACCTTGGGCCGTTCATTGAGCGGCATCGCACGGATGCGCTCGTCGACAGCCTCGAACAGGGCCAGACCCGCTTTGCGTGCCCTGTCCTGGTCGGCCAGGAACGACAACCAGCTCGGCAGGAACGAATACTGCATGCTCACGGTGGCGGTGTCGCCGTTGAACATGTACTCGATGGAGTCGACGGCCGACCGGTTGATCCAGCCGCTGCCGGTGGTCGACCCGATGGCCACCACCTTGCGCTTGAGGCCGCCGGTACGTTCGAGTTCACGGGCTGCCAGTTCGGCACGGTCGTACACGTCGTCGGCGGAGTCGAGGCCCGTGAACACCCTGATGGGTTCGACGGCCGGTGCCTTGTTGAAGGCGGCCAGTTGTTCGGTGGTGGGGCCGGTACCGATGAAGGTGCGGCCCTGCCGGCCCAGCGAATCCCAGCTGACCAGCGATCCGGGACCTCCTGAGCGCAGCTGTGATGTGGTCGGATTCGTGTCCGCGTGGGTCTCGCCGTTGGCCGCGGCGAACGCGGAGTTGAGCGCCCGCATGGAGTAGTCGACGATCACACCGTTGACCAGGAAGACGGTGACCAGGACGACGATGCTCGCGGCGACGACCCGCGCGACCCGGGGCGGCATGATGCGCCGACTGCCCGCGCCGATCCAGCGGATCAATGCCGCCCAGCCGCGCCCGAGCGCCATCAGGATCACGAAGACCACGACCGCGACGACGATGATCGTCGGATATGCCCACCAGCTGAGTTGCTCCACCCCCATCAGCTCCCGGATGTCGTGCTGCCAGTCCGAGTACCAGAAGATGACCATGATCACGGTGCCGACAATCGCGACGACGCCGGTGACGGCCCAGACCCGGGGACCGGGCGATGGCCACCTGGTCTCGCGGGAGAGCAGGTAGCGCACGATCCACGCCGCGAACACTCCGAGGAGGTAACCGATCGCCGCGGATCCTCCGGTCACAACGCCCTGGAAGAGGGGGCCGCGCGGGAGCAGTGACGGCGTGGCCGACAGCCAGGCGAAGATCACCGCGAGGATGACGCCGGTGAACTCGAGCCGGGCCAGGAGTCCGCGCAACCGCGACGAGGACGGCGTGGAGTCGGGCGTCGGTGGAGTGCCGGGACCGTTGTCGGTGACGTCCTGGGTATCGGTAGCGGACAAGTGATCCCCCCATCAGCGGGCATGGTCTGGAGCCGCAGGCCTCGCTGTGGCTTGTCGAGGATAGCTGACCAGACCGTACACCGGAATGGTCGTCCGGAGGCGCGACGATGCGCAGTTGTCACGTGTTTGCCGGAAGGACTCCGGTAACGTACGTCGCGATGCCTAACGATGAACAGAAGCCCGATGGTGAGCAGACGCCCAGTGGTGGGCAGAAGCCCCGTGGTGAGCAGACGCCCCGCGGTGGGCAGAAGCCTAGTGGTGAGCAGACGCCGGAGCAGTTGTCCTACGAGAAGTTCGGGCGACGCTTTTTCGAGATCGCGGTGACCGAGAACCGTATCGGCGCGGCGTTCACACCGCTGGCAGGAGAAGACTTCGAGATCGGTCCGCTGGCCACCGGCCCGGGTGGCATGGTCAAGGTGCAGGCCAATGTGTCGATGGGCCGACCGGTGATCACCCGCTACGTCAACGAGTTGATCACCTTCAAGGTCCGACTGCCGCTGTCTATCAACCTGGTGGTCGACCTGCGGGTCGACAGGCTCCGTTACGACGTGACGGGCGTGGTTCCGCTCGACCTCACGGTGCGGGCGGTCGAACCGCTGTCCATCCATATCGACGTCGACACGCCCCGGCCGCGTGACGTGCAGGTCGGCGTGGCCTCACACGGGGCGAGGGCCGAGATGGTCCGGTTCGTGGCCCAGGTCGACGACGAGATCAAACGGGTCATCGCCAAGCACGTCGCACAGCAGGTCAGGACGCCGGAGATCCGTCGGGCGTGTGTCATCGATGTCGCAGGCGAACTCGACAAGGTGATGCCGACCTGACAGGCGTCATCGGCGCGGCGTCCGTGGAAAAGCGGCGAACGACGACGGTGATGATGGGTGCGATGAGCGGGAGCGTACCGCCGCCAGTGCGCAACCGACGACCACGGCTCCGCCGAGAATAGTTGTCCAAGTGAGTGTTTCGTGAAGCAGCAGCGCGGCCCACGCGATACTCAGAACCGGTTGGGTGAGTTGGATCTGGCTGACGCGCGTGATCGGCCCGATCGCCAGTCCGTGGTACCAGGCGAAGAAGGCCAGAAACATACTGACCGCGCCCAGATACAGGAACGACGCCCATTGCGTCGCAGACGCCGAGGGTGGCTGACCGGCGACGGACCACACAGTCAGAGCGGTCATGATGGGCGAGGCGAAAACGAGCGCCCACGAAATCGTCTGCCATGCACCGATCTCCTTGGCGAGTAGACCACCCTCGGCGTACCCGACCGCGGCGGCGGCGACGGCGCCGAGAAGGAGAAGGTCCGATGCCCGGATGGTTCCGGAACCGCCGTGGATCAGCCCGAAGCTCACCGTCGCCAGCGCGCCCAGCGCTGCGGTGACCCAGAAACGTCGCGGCGGATGTTCACGGGCGCGCGCGACCGCGACCAGTGCAGTGGCCGCGGGCAGCAGTGCGATCATCACCGCGCCGTGGCTCGCCGACGCCGTCGACAGCGCGTACGTCGTCATCATCGGGAAACCGAGCACCACGCCGGCCGCGACCACGGCGATGCGGCGCCACTGCGCCGGCGAAGGGACGGGGGTGCGTGTTGCCGTGAGCACGAGAGCCGCCAGCACCGCGGCGAGCACCGCACGTCCGGCGCCGACGAACACCGGCGACATCGCGTGATCCTGGACGGCGATGCGGGTCAGCGGCACGGTGAGGGAGAAGCCGGCGACCCCGACGAAACCCCACCGGAGTCCGCCCCCGCATGATCGGAGTGCGGGAGCCGACGGTAACACCGTCGGCGAATTGGTAGTAGCGCTACTGTCTAGGTTCACTACTTACGATAGCAGTTACCGAGATCGTTGTCGCAACAGAGTATCCACCGCATCCCCGATGACCTGAGTCGCGGCGGACAGGCGTGCGGGATCGGGAGCGGCGAAATTGAGGCGGACGAACGGGCCCGGCGGCTCGGAAGGAAACCACTCGTCGCCGGCGGCGATGATAACCCCGGCCCGTTCGCAGTCACGGACGAGTTCGCCGGCGTCGAGGGCATGGGGGAGCCGCGCCCACACGTTGAGCCCGCCTCGCGGTGGGCGCTCGACGGTCAGTTCCGGGGCCTGCTCGGTCAAACTGTCCAGGAGCAGATCGCGGCGGGCGCGCAAGGCGTCGGACAGGAAGCGGCGATGCGTGCGCCAGGCCGGCGACAACACGACCTCGAGCGCGGCCTCCTGGAGAACGGGACTCACATACATCGCGTCCGCACTGTGATAAGTGGCGATGCGCTCACGCACCGGACCGCGGGCGATGATCGCCGCCACCCGCAGCGCGGGCGACACACTTTTGGTCAGCGACCGAAGATAGACGACATGACCCGAATCGTCGCCCGATGCGAGCGGAACCGACGGCGCGTCGATCCCGAAGTCGTGGGCCCAGTCGTCCTCGATGAGGAACGCTCCCCGGGCGCCGATCACATCGAGGACACCCTGCCGAATCTCCGCAGACCATTGAGCGCCGGTCGGATTGGCGAAATTGGGCTGGGCGTAGAAGACCGTCGCCCCGGACAGGTCGAGGGCTCGCGCCAGATCGTCGGGATCGGGTCCGCCGGGACCGGATGCGATCGGGACGACCGTCGCGCCCGCCTGTGCGGCGGCGGTCATCGCTCCCCAGTACGTCGGGGACTCCATCACGACGGGCCGTCCGGCGCCCACGAGTGCCCGCAGGATCGCACACAGTCCGCTCTGGCTCCCCGGCACGATGACTACATCGCGTTCCGTTGCGGGAGTCACCCCGGATAGTGCGGTATCCGCGAGCTCGGCCGCGAACCAGGATCGCAGGTCCGCGATTCCGGCGGTCGGCGCCCGCCGCAACGCCGACTCCCCCCGGGAGGCCCTGACCAATGCTGATCGCACCGCACGTTCGGGGAGGAGTTCGCGGGCGGGATACCCCGAATGCAGGCCGATGGCGTCGGCGGGTATGTCGCGCAACGGTGTCGAGATCGTCGGTATGCGGTCGGCTGGTGCACCCAGAGTGGTTGTCTGCCAGCCATAGTCGGGTTGCCGCAGGCGTGCTGACTGCCGCCGGACGAACGTGCCCGCGCCGGGCCGTGCCTCTACCAGCCCCATTCCGGCCAAGGTGTGCAGCGCCTTCTGGACCGTCACCGGGCTCGCACCGTACCGGGCCGCGAGCGTCCGGCTCGACGGCAGTTGCGTGCCCGGCGACGCGCCGCTGATCCAGGTGCGGAGTTCGGCCACGATCCGGTCAGCGCTACTGATTGCCACGTCCAGTGACAATACCGCTACTGATCAGGGCTGCCGGACTCCGCGCCCGAGTCGGTCAGCGGGCGGCCTGCCCGCAGTCCACCGGCAGTAGGACGCCGGTGATCATATTGGCGTTGTCCGATGCCAGGAACAGGACCGCATCGGTGATGTCCTGCATTTCGGCGCGCCACTTGGTGCCCGGCATATTGGTCTCCGAGGAGAACTTCTCGTACGCCTCGTCCATGTCCATGCCGAGTTGCTTCGCCAGGCCCACGACCATGCCCGAGCCCTGTCCGAGGCCGGGCCTGATGGTGGCCGGCGCGATGCCGTTCACGTTGATGTCGAATTCGCCGAGCTCGAACGCCCACGCGGCGATCAGCCCGTTGAGCGCGTACTTGGCGGCGACATAGTGCGACAGATTCGACGTCCCGGCGCCGGTGACACCGGAGGTGATGTTGATGATCTTTCCCGATCGACGCTCGATCATGTTCGGCACCAGGTACTTCACCACGTACATGTGGCCCTTGAGAACGGTGTCGATGACGGCGTCCAGGACATCGCTGCGCATGTCCTGGATGGTGTCGAGCGCGGCCACCCCGGCGTTGTTCACGATGACGTCGATGCGGCCGTCAAAGAATTCCAGGGCTTTGTCGACCGACGCCTTGACCTGGGCCTCATCACGTAGATCGCACGGCAGGGCCAGTGCTTTGACGCCGCGGCTTTCGACTTCTTTCACGGCGGTGTCGAGCATCTCCTGGTCGGCGAGTTCGTAGACGTTCTCGATGGGCTCGGTGATGTCGAGCAGCGCCACGTTGGCGCCGGCGTCGGCGAAGGCCTTGGCGTGGTTGAATCCCTGCCCCTTGGCGGCGCCGGTGATGAACACGTTGAGGCCTTCGAGGCCCCGCAACTGTGCGGACATGTGACGGACTCCTTTGTCGGAAAGACTCCGGCGTCCCCATCGGCGCCGATAGTAGTTATGAGACTAGCGCCTAAATGGTGAGGATTGGTGGGAATCAGGAATTTCCGTCCGGCCCCACCGAATCCACCGACTGGGGGCGGGCCAACCCGAGCATCGCCGACTTGGTCAGGCCGCCGTCGACGACGAGTACCTGGCCGTTGATGTACCTCGCGGCCTCCGACGCCAGGAACAGCACTGCCCCGGTGACGTCCTCGGCCGAGCCGAGTGTGCCCAGCGGGACCCTGCTCCGGCGTAACTCGCGGACTTGCGGATCGGCGTAGATGGCCTCGGACATGCCCGCGTCGATCAGGCCGGGAGCGACGGCGTTGACCCGCACCCCGCGAGGCCCCCACTCAAGCGCCATCTGCTCGGTCAGCGTATTGATCGCACCCTTTGTGCTGGTGTACGCGCCGGCATTGGGGGCCGCCGAAATCCCGTTCACTGACGAGATATTCACGATCACACCGCCGCCGGCGGCGATCATGAGAGCCGCCGCCACCCGCGAGGTGAGGAAGGTGCCGGTGAGGTTGACGTCCACTACCGACCGCCAGTGGGCCTCTGGCAGTTCCAATAGTGGACCGAAGCGGACGATGCCCGCATTGTTCACCAGCAGTGACGGCGCCTCGGGTAGGGCCGCGAAGGCCGCGTCCAGCGACTCGCCCGAGGTGACGTCGACCTGGTGTGCCACGGCGCCCTCGCCGATCCCGGACGCGACGGCCTCGGCCGCATCGCCGTCGAGATCCCAGACGGCCACCCGGTAGCCTGCCTTCGCCGCGTGTCGCGCGATCGCCGCACCGAGTCCTGAACCCGCCCCTGTCACCACTGCCCATGCCATGTCGCGCAACCTTCCCTAGATTCTTAGTCGGTGTAATACTAACGTCGTCAGGGAACAGTGTGACCGGCTACGCGAGAACTCTGCGGGCCGACGACATCGCACGCCGTGCGCGCGTCAGTTCGGGTGCCGACGTCCACTCACGGGACTGGACTTCCACGCTGATGGGCATCATCGCCGGGACCTGTGCGATCAGCTCCGCCAACGGCAGGGTCCCGTCGCCGGGAAATCGGCGGCCATGGCGGGCCTCGAATGCCAGTGCCTCCGGATCATCATGTGGCGGTACGAGGTTCGAGTCAGCGTCGCAGATCTGCAGGTACGACAATTCGGTGGCGGCCGTCGTGCGCAGGTCCGTGGGTGAACCGCCCGACCGGTCCAGATGCAGGGCGTCGACCAGAACGGCGATGTTGTGCGCGCCGTCCGCCCGGACCGACGCGGCGATACCCAGCGCGTCAGCGAGCGTCCTGATCTCGGTGAACGCCATGAACTCCAGCGAGATCGAGCACCCGAACGGCTCGATCAGGTCCGCGAGCAGCAACAGTTCGTCGCAGGTACGTCCCGGGTCGCGATGATGACTGACCGTCAGTAGCCACTCCGGACGTAACTGCTCGGCGATATCGATCAGGCGCCGGTGGTTGTCGAGGGGAATGTCCGGAGACAACCGGATCACCTCGAGATCGAGTAGCCGCAGCCCCGTGTCGTCGATTGCCCGCCGTAGCCGCGGTGGTGCGATGCCGCGGTCGGCATCGAGGTCCCAACGCAATCCGAGCGCATCGAAGCCCGCAGTACCGGCTACCTCGACCGCGGTGAAATGATCGGCATCCAGGATTGTCGCCGCAGCCAGGGAGAGCGGGTGACCGCCGGTCATCATGCTTCCAGACCAGCGGTATCCACGCCCAACTCGGTGAGCGCCGACATATACGCACCCACCGAACGAAGCTTGATATCTTCGTATCCCTTGATCAGCTCGGGCGTTGCCGCGATCGTGACCGCGTGATCGTAGTTCTGGCTGGTGAGCGTGTCGGCGAGCCCGGTGACGGTGCCGAGGTAGTGGTCGGCCAGGCGCCGTTCGAGACGGCGCATCCGGGTGTGGCCGAACGGGTCCAGCGGGGTGCCGCGCAGCTTCCGGCCGCGGGCAAGCAGCCGCAAGAGGCCATGTGAGCGGGGCGAGAAGCCGACCTTGGTGCTACGGCCCAGCGCACGCAGTGCAGGCGGGTGCAGACGGTAGGTGAGATTGTGCGCGCCGGGCACCTCCCGTTCGACCGATGCCACGAAGGCGGGGTCGGTGAGCATCCGGGCCACCTCGTACTCGTCCTTGTACGCCATGAGCTTGTGCAGGTTGCGCGCCACCGTCTCGCTCAGCGTGTGGCGCCCGACCATGGGCTCGGCGTCCCACACCCGCTGGATGGCAGACACATAGGCAGAGGCCAGCCGCTCGCCCTGGAAGGCGACCAGCCCGGCGGCCCGGCGTTCGGTGAGTTCGCGGGTCAATCCTGTCATCGTGCTGCCGGCGAACAGATGGTGTGGTACTACCGTGTCACTGCGCTGCGGTGGCCGGGCGTCACCGGTGTGTGCGGCGAAAGCCGTGGGATCGGCCACCGCGACTCGGCCCCATTCGAATGCCGTCTTGTTCGCCTCCACCGCCACACCGTTGAGGTCGATCGCGTCACGAATATGCCTGGCGCCGAAGGGGAGTGCGCCGCTTTGGTAGGCGGCGCCGACCAACAGCAGATTCGCGCAGGCGGTGTCGCCGAAGAGTCGTCCGGCTGCGGCCAACGCGTCGAAATGCACCAGCGATCGTGTGTGCGGTGTCAGGCGCGCCAGCAACGATTCGGTGCCGGGATAGGCAACGGTCGCGTCGTAGACCATGTCACCGGTAGGGGTCTTGCTCGTGGAGGCCACCGTGATCGTCCGGTCCGCCCCGCCGATCGTCGTATTCTTGCCGTCCGCGGCGGTGAGCAGGTCGAACGCCAGAACACAGTCGGCGGTGCCGGGAGCGACGTGATTGGAGACGGGCACCCGCGCGGAGTTGCTGACCCGCAGATGCGAGGTCACCGGTCCCGCCTTCTGGCTCAGCCCGGTCTGGTCGAGCCCGTCGACGTGGAAACCCGCGCGCAGGGCCGCCATCCCGAGTATCTGGTTGACCGTGACGATGCCGGTGCCGCCGATACCGGCGAGAAAGATGTTGTGCGTCATGGACACCACCGGCAGGACAGGGTCGTCGACCCGCGGTGGCGCCAGAACAGGTGGCCGGTGCCGCGCCGCGCCGTCGGGAATCTCCACCGTCACGAACGACGGGCAGTCCCCGTCGAGACAGGAATAGTCGGTGTTGCAGGACGATTGGTCGATGCGGGTCTTGCGACCGAACTCGGTGTCCACCGGCTGCACCGACAGGCAGTTGCTCTTGATGCCGCAGTCCCCGCAGCCTTCGCACACCGCCTCGTTGATCAGCACCCGCGTGCGGCGCGCGGGCAGCGTGCCTCGCTTGCGTTGCCTGCGTGCGTCGGCGGCGCAATGCTGGTCGTAGATCAGGACGGTGACGCCGTCGATGGTGCGCAGCACGCGCTGCGCCTCGTCGAGACGATCGCGGTGCCAGAGTTCCACGCCGGGCGCCATCGCCGAGCGTCGATGCCGTTCGGGGTCGTCGGCGCAGATGATGATCTTGCGGACGCCTTCGGCCGTCAGTTTGTGGGTCAGCTTCTCGATGGGCAGTGCCGCCTCGGCGTCCTGCGCTCCCGTCATCGCCACGACCTCGTTGTAGAGGATCTTGTAGGTGATGTTGACCCCGGCCGCCACACACGCCTGCACTGCAAGTTGCCCGGAATGGAAGAACGTCCCGTCGCCGACGTTCTGGAAGATGTGCGGCACATCCGTGAAGGCGGACTGCCCGATCCACTGGGCGCCCTCGCCGCCCATCTGCGTCAGCCCGGTGACCTGCGAGTCGGACCGGCCCGACATGGTCACCAGGGTGTGGCAGCCGATGCCACCGGCGGCGAGCGAACCGTCGGGCACCGCCGTCGACCGGTTGTGCGGGCAGCCGGAACAGAAGTATGCGGTGCGGCTCGCGCTGAGCGCGGTGATCGGCAGTTGCTTCGGTGCGACGGGCGCGCGATCGATCCGATCAGCGAGTACCCGACGCAGGGGTGCGAGCAGCCGTTCGGACGTCAATTGGCCGCCGGCGGGGATCAACGGCTGATCACACCCGTCGCGTTTGCCGAGGATCTGTGGGCGATGGGGTGACCGGTAGAGGATGTCACGAACCTGCGTCTCGACGAACTCGGTCTTGTCCTCGACCACCAGCACCTGTTCGACGCCGTCCGCGAGCTCCCGGATTCTTCGCACTCCCAGCGGATACGGCATGCCGATGCGCAAGATCCGGATTCCGGCGGCGGCGAGACGGTCCGGTCCCACGCCGAGTTGCCCGAGCGCATCGCACACCGTGTCGTAGGCGGCACCCACGGCGACGATCCCGAGCCACGCCTCGCGGGTCGGCACCTCGATGCGGTCGACCTCGTTGGCGTCTGCGAACGCGGTCACCATCGCCCAGCGCGGTCCGTACAGGTCGGCCTCGGCGAGCAGGCTATCGGGAGGTGCCAGCAGCAGCCGCTGCCGATACGTCCACGGACGCCCTTCCCATTCGATCTGTGGAACCCTGATCTCCAGGCCGGCGAAGTCGTCCGAGAGCGTCCAGAGGCCGTCGGCGACATCGGCGGTGACCTTCATAGACGACCAGCATCCCGATGCCCGCGACAGGGCGACGGCGTGCAGACCGAACGTGACCACCTCGGTCGCGTTGCGCGGGAAGAACACCGGCATTGACAACGCGGCCAGTGAGCGTTCGCTGGCGCACGGCAGGCTCGACGATTTGGCGGCAGGGTCGTCGCCGACGAGGGCAAGAACGCCGCCGGAGGGGTCGGCGCCGTACATGTTCGCGTGCCGGATCGCATCGGCGGCCCTGTCGAGGCCGGGGCCTTTGCCGTACCAGACGCCCAACACGCCGTCGTGAGAACGGGTTTCGCCGGGGAGACCGATCTGGCTGCCCCACACCGACGTTGCGGCCAGTTCCTCGTTCATGCCGGGTACCAGCCGCACGTCGTGCCCGGAGGTCAACTCGGGCAGGCCGGCCAGCAGCCGGTCCAGTCCGGCCAGGGGGCTGCCCTGATACCCGGACACGAACGCCGCGACCCGCCGGCCATCTCGGCGGTCGCGCTCATGCTGTTCGACGAGCAAACGCGCGAT
>NZ_JAGQTN010000093.1 GCF_020438995.1 Gordonia sp. (in: high G+C Gram-positive bacteria) | reverse complement strand
CGGCGTGCAGTCTCGCCGAACACGCCACCCGCGGCTGGTCGGACACGTTCACCGGCGCCACCCTGGGCCGGTCCCAGCTCGAACTGTGGTCGCGTGGCCTGCGCGTTTTCACCGAATCACGCGCCCGACACAACCCCGAACAATTCCTCGACGTCGACTTCGCCGACCTGCGCCGCGACCCGATGGGCACGGTCGAACGGGTCTACGCGGCGCTCGGCATCCCGATGTCCGAGGCGGCGCGCTCGGGAGTGCGCACGCTCGACGAGGAGAGCAAGACAGGTGCCCGCGCACCCAGCCACACCTACTCGCTCGCCGACTACGGACTCGACGCCGACGACGTCGCCCGGGCCTTCGCCACCTGACCGGAACCACATACGGTAAGACTGATGGGATGGAGTTGCCTGACCTGGGTTTCCGTCCGACGATCGGCGCGGCGCTGACCCGTGCGGCCGCCGAGTTCGGCGACGTCGACTACGTCGTCACCAACACCGACCGGATCACGTATGCGCAGGCAGAGCGGCGTTCGGCGCTTCTGGCCAGGAGGTTGCTGGCACATGGTGTCGGCAAGGGCACCCGCGTCGGGTTGTTCTACCCGAACGGCACAGACTGGGTGTTGTGGTGGCTCGCCGCGAGCAGGATCGGCGCGCTCGTCGTCCCGTTCAGCACCCTGTACGCACCGGGTGAGCTGGCCAAAGGCCTGCGGCTGGGGGACGTGCATCTGCTGATCGCACCGAGCCGCGCGGTATCGGTCGATTTCGCGGTATTTCTGGAGGACGCGCTACCCGGACTCGCCACGAACGCCGGTACGCAGATCGCGGTGCGCGAGGCCCCTTACCTGCGGCAGATCTGGATCACCGGCGGCACCGACAGACGGTGGGCCCACGCGGTGGATTTCACAGATTCGGTAGAAGATGTTGTGCCACAAGAGATTCTGTCGGCTGTCGAAGCCGAGGTGTGCCCGGCCGATCCGGCGGTGATGATCCACACCTCGGGATCCACCGCCGATCCTAAGGGGGTGATCCACTCCCACGGCGTGCTCATGCGCCAGTCGGCGTTCCTGTCCGGCACGATGAACGGCTTCGCCCCACCCGGCCTGCCCACCCGCTACCTGTCGGCGATGCCGTTCTTCTGGATCGGCGGAATCCTGCACGTCACGGGCTCGCTGCACAGCCCGCTGACCATCCTCACCCTCGCCCGTACCGAACCCGGCGCCGCGCTTGAACTCCTCGAACGCGAACGCGGCACGGGCATCGCCGGCTGGCCGACGCTCACCCAGCGCATGCTCGCACACCCCGACTTCAGCCGCCGCGATCTGTCGAGTTGTCCGAGCCTGGTGGATCTACCTGCGGATCTGTCCCTTGTCGCGGTACCCGGCAACGTCCCGCGGCACCGCAGCCTCACCGAGAGCGGGGGCGGTTTCAGCACCACCGACGTCCTCGTCGTCGACGACACCGGCGAGCCGGTTCCCGCAGGTAGCGAGGGTGAGCTCTGGATCCGAGGACCCGGGATCATGCTCGGCTACAACAAGCGCGAACCGTGGGAAGTGTTCGACGCCGACGGCTGGTTCCACACCGGCGACCGCGTGTTCGTCCTCGACGACGAACCGGGGATCTTCTATGTCGGCCGGTCCACCGAACTGATCAAGACCTCCGGAGCCAACGTCTCACCCAAGGAGGTCGAGTCGGTCCTCGACCGGCACCCGTCGGTGCAATCGAGCCTGGTGGTGGGAGTCGGTGACGGTGACCGCGGACAGGAAGTGGTCGCGGTCGTGGTGCCGGCAGATCCCGGAACGTTCGACGCCGACCAGGTGAGCGTCGACATCCGCCGTGACCTCTCGGCGTACAAAGTGCCCCGACGATGGATCGTCGTCACCGCCGACGACCTTCCGCTGCTGACCTCCGGCAAACCCGATCGGCGTGAACTGACCCGCCGGATCGAGGCCGGCCTGATCGCCGATGGCCGGTGAGCGAGGACGCATTCGGAAGCCGGCCGAAACCCGATCGGTGTGTGCTGCGTCACCAAAGTGGGACAGCCGTACGCATCGACCTGCGTAGACACCGATGAAACCGTCTCTGACCAGCCGATTTGT
>NZ_JAGQTN010000092.1 GCF_020438995.1 Gordonia sp. (in: high G+C Gram-positive bacteria) | reverse complement strand
TTCTCACCCCCTCCGAGGGGTTAAGGCCCCCCACAGACCATGGGGTTGATAGGCCAGAACTGTACGCACAGCAATGTGTTCAGGTGACTGGTACTAATCGGCCGAGGACTTACAACAACACCCACACACCAGTGTGTGGGCCAAGTGACGAATTCATACGCATCCACTATGTACCTCTGAAACAACACACCCATGTCTCCGCACCGGAGACTGAGTGCATAATTTCACAGTTTTTGCGGCGGCTATAGCGGTGGGGAAACGCCCGGTCCCATTCCGAACCCGGAAGCTAAGCCCACCAGCGCCGATGGTACTGCACCCTAGTCAGTGTGGGAGAGTAGGACACCGCCGCAATCAAACCCCGTTCGGGCCCCGTCACCACCGGTGACGGGGCCCGACGCATTTCCCCTGCCGGAAACTGCGCAGACGTGAGACCATGCTTGCCATGAACGTCAAGCCTGGCCGGCAGCGGTGACAGGCCCCCTGAACGTCGGCGACGGGTTCGCCGGCTATCGGATCGTGCGGCGACTCGGTGTGGGCGGGATGGGTGAGGTGTATCTTGCCGACCATCCGAGACTGCCGCGTCAGGATGCGCTCAAGGTGCTCACCACCGCGGTGCAGGACGATCCGTCGTTTCGAGTGCGGTTCGACCGGGAAGCGGCGATTGCCGCCAATCTCTTCCACCCGCACATCGTCCCGCTCCACGACCGTGGCGAAGAGGACGGCCGTCTGTGGATCTCGATGGCATACGTCGAAGGCACCGACGCGGCGGTCCGGGCGGCCAGGTACGACGGCAATGTGCTGCCCGCACAGCTGGTCGGCGACATCGTGACTGCCGTCGGCTCCGCCCTCGACTACGCACATGAGCGAGGTCTGCTTCACCGGGACGTCAAACCGGGCAACATCCTGCTCACCGACTCGGCTACCCCGCACATCTACCTTGCCGATTTCGGGATCGCCAAGGCGCAGGACAGCGCGACCGGGGTGACCGGAACCGGAGCGTTCGTGGGAAGCCTGCCGTATGTCTCTCCCGAACAGATCCGCGCCGACACCAACGTCACCGGTGCTCTTGACCAGTACCAATTGGCTTGCACCGCATTCGAACTCCTCGCCGGCGAGCCGCCCTATGCCGGACCAGGCGTCGCGGCGGTACTGAACCAGCATCTGCACAGCCCGCCACCGAGCCCGCGTAGTCGTCGGCCGGACCTTTCTTCAGCGGTCGATGAGGTATTTGCCAGGGCAATGGCCAAGGATCCCGCCGCACGGTATCCGAGTTGTGCAGGCTTCGCCGCAGCGCTCAGCGCAGCCCTGCACACCAGCGCACCTGCCGAGGGACGTGGCGATTCGATGGAGACAGTGCGCCTGCCCGTGACCGGTGAGACCGTTGTGCTGCCCCCCGCACGGGCCGAAGCCCGACCTCCTACTCTTGGGCGTCAGTCCGGCGAGGAACCCACACTCCGGCACAACTCGGCGGAGACACCGACCGTACGTCGCGTTTCAGGTGAACAGCAGCCATCCGGGCGACTCCGGAACTCCGGTGAGCGGTCTGCGCAGGCCGAGCCGAGACCTCCGGCGGTTCAGCGCACCCGGCACCTCGGACCGACAGACCAGGGACCCGTCGACCATCCTCCCGTCCCGCGCACGATTGTGGACAAAGGCGCGCACGCCCGGACCGAGGGGCAGGTGGCACCAGGTGGAGGACGTCGCCGGGCCGTCCTCATCGGTGCTGGGGTGGCACTCGTGGTGGCGATCGTCGCGGTCTTCGTACTGATGATGGGCGGCGATGACGAGCCCACGGAGCCTGCGACCGCGGGTGGTCCGCAACCCTCCGCCGGCCCGACGTCGCGGACGAGCGTGCCCGGTGTCAGCGACGCGACGTCGGTGGTGGCGGGCACCCGAGGTGCGTGCGCCGTCGCAGACGCAAAAGTGTTCTGCTGGGGCGAGAACGCCGCCGGGCAACTCGGCGACGGCACCACGGAGGATCGCGAAACACCCGTTCAGGCAGGGGATCTGACGGGTGTCACCGCGGTGTCGACCGATGCGGGCACCACCTGCGCGATCAGCGACGGCGCCGTCTACTGCTGGGGCAGCAACTCGTCCGGGCAACTGGGCAACGGGTCGGCCGACGACAGCTTAACCCCCGTCCGGGTGCCCGGATTGTCCGGCGTGACGGCGATTGCCACACACTCGGAGACCACCTGCGCGGTCGCCGGCGGTGCCGCCCATTGTTGGGGGCGCAATGACTCCGGACAGGTCGGCGACGGTACGACGGACAACCGCAGTGCACCGACCAGGGTGCCCGGACTGTCACGTGTCACCGCGATCTCGACGTCGCACGGGACCACCTGCGCCGTAGCGGATAAGACCGCACAGTGCTGGGGGCTGAATGAGGCAGGTCAGCTCGGAGACGGCTCAACCGACGAGCGTGCCACGATCGTCCAGGTCGCCGGACTGACCGATGTCAGCGCGATCGACGTCGGCTACAACGCCGTCTGCGCCATCGACGGCGGCACAGCCTATTGCTGGGGTCTGAACGAATCGGGTCAGCTCGGCGACGGCACCACCGAGAACCGCGGTACACCGACTCAGGTCGGCGACATCGGCTCGGCGACGTCGGTGTCGGCAGGTGTCGGACAGGCCTGCGCCGTCTCCGATGGGACCGGCTACTGCTGGGGCTACAACGGATTCGGCCAGCTCGGCGACGGCACCACCGAAGACCGCACCACCGCGGTCCGCGTCACCGACCTGTCGGGGCTACGCGCGATCGGTGCGGGTGAGGACACCACCTGCGCGGTGTCCGGTGGCAAGGTGTACTGCTGGGGCGAATTGGCGAGCTGACGCGTCAGTCAGGGCAGTAGTCGGCGCAGTGCCTCGTGTGGCTGCCCGAAGAGCTGCGAACTACCTTGTGCGCGTTTGAAATACAGGTGGATGTCGTGCTCCCAGGTGATACCGATGCCGCCGTGGATCTGGATGGCGTCGCCGGTGACCGAACTGAACGCCTCCGAGCAGTAGACGTGCGCGGACGCGGCGAGTGTCTCGGCGTCCGGCGCATCGTCGACGAGGGCCTCTATCGCGGCTCGGGCGACCGATCGTGCGGATTCCACCAGGACGTACATGTCGGCCATCCGGTGCTTGAGGGCCTGGAACGAGCCGATGGCGCGGCCGAACTGCTTGCGCACCTTGGCGTACTCGACGCTCA
>NZ_JAGQTN010000091.1 GCF_020438995.1 Gordonia sp. (in: high G+C Gram-positive bacteria) | reverse complement strand
GCCGAGGGGGCGGGGACGTCCTTGTCGAGCAGTCCCTGGCCGAGGAAGATCGGCCGGTCGTAGCCCCTGTACGGCGTGCCCATGTATTCGGTGAGCGCGGCCCGGACGTTCGGCAGGCTCGACAACGGCTTGCTGAACATCGCACTGGCCTTTACACCGTCCATCTTCGGGCTCAGTTCGCTGTAGCAGAGTTCGGTGGCCTGCTTGAGCACGCGTTTGCCGAGCGGGGTGAGTACGCCGTCGACGTCGAGGTCCGGTCGGGCGTCGGCGAATCCGGCGAGGATGTAGGCGGTGTAGGCGTTGAGCGCGGCGGGCAGGGTGATCGGCGGGAAGCCGGGGCCGGCGAGCGCCACGATCTGCTCGATGTTGGCGGGGGTACCGGTGGCGACCACCCCGCGGTAGTCCAGTCCGCTGCCCGCGGAGAACGCGGTCGCGTGACGTGCCCCGGCCAGGGCGGCGCCGGCGCCCTGGGACTGGCCGACGATTGCCCACTTGCGGGCCAGCGGTAGACCCAGCTGCCGGGCCGCCTTCACCGAGTCGACGATGGAGTGCGCCTCGGTGGGTCCGTTGAGGTAGCTCATGAGCCCGGGCGTGCCGAGGCCGACGTAGTCGGTGGCGACGATCGCGTACCCCTGCTTGAGCCAGTGCGCCAGATAGGCCGTATCGCGCGGGATACGCGGATATGTCGACGGCGCGCAGTTGTCGCCGAGTCCGGTGGTGCCATGCGCCCACGCGACGACCGGCCAGCCGCCTGCCGGTGCGGTGCCGGCGGGCACGAACACGGCGGCGGTACTGACCGCATTCTTGCCGTGCACGTCGGGCGTCGAGTACAGGAAGCGTTGCGCCCGTGCGGTATTGGGTACCCACAGCTTCTTGTCGAGGGCGACGTCGCGGATGAGTGTGCCCGACCTGGCCGGGATCGGACCCGCGTAGCCGCGGACATCCATGCCCGACCAGCTGTGGTACTCGGGTTCGTCGGCCGCCGCGGTGCCGGCACCCAGGCCCCCGCCCAGACCCACGGCCAGGGCCGCGACCACCGCACATGCCCCGGTGGTCAGCCCGGTTCGCCGGCGAGAGCCGAACACCGTCGGACGTCGGAGAAGAGTGCGCGAGCGGTTCATCTGTTCGAGGGTATAAGAGCCGGTTGTGCCGCGTATGCAGCAGGTGACCAGTATCGTTGGCCCGGTGGAAATGCCGACAGTTGCGCTCAACAACGGGTATTCGATCCCACTGGTCGGGCTCGGGACCTACGCCATGCTCGGGCGCCCCTGTATCAGGTCGGTGTCGACGGCGCTGCGCAATGGATATCGCCTCATCGACACGGCCACCAGGTACAGCAACGAACTCGCCGTCGGGATGGGTATGACCGCATCGGCGGTGTCCCGCAACGACATTGTGGTGCAGACCAAGCTGTCCGGCGGCGATCACGGTTTCGACGAGGCGATCAACGCGGCCAAGGAGAGTGCACGCCGGCTCGGCGTCGACCATCTCGACATCTACATGATTCATTGGCCGTGCCCGTCGCTGGGCAAGACCGTCGACACCTGGAAGGCGTTGCTGACGCTGGTCGACGAGGGTTATGTGCGGGTGGCCGGGGTGTCCAATTTCAAACGGCATCACCTGCAGACGCTGTACGACGAGACGGGCCGGTGGCCGGCTCTCAACCAGATCCAGTGCTCACCCGTGCTGCAACGTACCGAGTTGCGGGAGTTCATGGCCGACAAGGGTATTCACGCCCAGGCGTGGCATCCGACGGGCAGCAAGGAGGGGCTGCTCAGTGATCCGTCGGTCATTGCGCTGGCCCGCAAATACGGCAAGTCGCCCACCCAGATCGCTCTCAAATGGGCTGTCACACATGGCATCAGCATCGTCCCCAAGTCGTCGCACGAGGGCAGGCAGATCGAGAACGCCGACCTGTTCGACTTCGAGTACGACTCCGACGACCTGACCGCGCTCGCCGCGCTCGACCGGGGTGAGCCGGCCGCCCGCGACTCCGATATCGACGAAGAATTCTGAGTACGCGCTAGGGTTGTCGCCGTGTCACACCCCGAATCCGGCAAGAGCCACCACGAGGACTTCTCGACGCGGCATGCGCCGATGCCGATCGAGATCCCCGTGGACGATGAAGAGGCCGGGCGAGCCCAGCGAGGGGGGATGTCACAGACTGACGTCGATCTGAAAACGCAGCTGGTCCGGTTCGTGGTGACCGGTGCCGGGTCGGGTGCCCTCGACTTCGGCCTGACATACCTGTTGCAGGCGGCCGTCGGGCTCGACCCGTGGCTGGCCAAGACGATCGGGTTCATCGTCGGCACCACCACCGCGTACCTGATCAACCGGCGCTGGACGTTCCGGGCCGAGCCGAGCGCGGCCCGGTTCATCGCCGTGATGTGCCTGTACCTGGTCACCTTCGCCGTCAACGTCGGTCTGTACGCGCTGTTCGTGCACCTGTGGCCGGACGGTTTCATCTACGCGCTCCTGGCCTACGGCATCGCCCAGGGCACCGCCACGGTCATCAACTTCGTGGTGCAGCGCGCGGTGATCTTCAAGATCGGCTGACGCCTCACACCTTCGCGATCACGTTGTCGGCGTACCAGTTCAGGTGGTCGATCTTCTTCTGCAAAGGTTCGGTGTCCGGGCCTTTGCTGTAGGGCACGCGGAAGCCCACGATGACGTCGGTGATGCCCTTGTCCTCCAGCCGTTTCACGCCGTCGACGGTGTAGGCGTCGAGGGAGATGACGTGAATCTCGAAGGGGTCGTTGAGTTTTCCCTCGGCCTTGCGGATGTCGGCGATCTTGTCGAGGAGGGCGTCGAGTTCGTCGCCGGACCCGCCGCCGTGCATCCAGCCGTCGCCGCGGATCACGGCCCGGCGCAGCGCGGCGTCGGCGTGGCCGCCGACGAGCAGCGGGATGGGTTCGGTGGGCGCGGGGGTCATCTTGATGCGCGGGATGTCGTAGAACTCGCCGTGGAATTCGAAGTATTCGCCGGTGGTCAGGCCGGCGATGATGTCCATGCATTCGTCCATGCGTTTGCCGCGGCGGGCGAAGTCGACGCCCATGATGTCGTAGTCCTCCGGCCACGGGCTGGTGCCCACGCCCAGTGCGAGCCGGTTGCCGGTCAGATACGCGACCGACGAGGCCTGCTTGGCAACGAGCGCCGGCGGGCGGACGGGCAGTTTCAGCACGAACGGGGTGAACCGAATCGTGGAGGTCACCGCACCCAGTGCGGCCGCCATGATGAACGTCTCGATGAACGCCTTGTCCTCGAGGAACTCGCGGTCGCCGTCCTCGGTGTACGGGTACTTGGCGTCGGACTGCTCGGGGTAGGCGAGGGAGTCGGGGATGGTGAACCCGGCGAATCCGGCCTGCTCGGCGGCCTGCGCGAGGGGTGCGTAGTAGGCGGGGTCGGTCATCGCTTCGGCGAAGGTGAATCGCATACCCGATACTAGAACACGTTCTAGTTTCTCGGCCAGGAGTTGAGAT
>NZ_JAGQTN010000090.1 GCF_020438995.1 Gordonia sp. (in: high G+C Gram-positive bacteria) | reverse complement strand
GTTCCTGGCACCACCGATCGGACCGAATCATGACAACTCTGGCGCAGCGGTGGTCCGCATCGCTGATGAACAACTATGGAACCCCGCCGCTGGCACTGGTGGGCGGCAAGGGAGCCGTCGTCACCGATGCCGACGGGCGCGAGTACCTCGACTTGCTGGGTGGTATCGCGGTCAACGCGCTCGGGCACGCCCACCCGGCGATCATCGAGGCCGTCACCGAACAGCTCGGCACCCTCGGCCACGTGTCCAACCTGTACATAAATCCGCGCGTCGTCGAACTCGCGGAGCGGTTGCTCGACAAGTTCGGTCATCCGGGCAAGGCGTTCTTCTGCAACTCCGGCACCGAGGCAAATGAGGCCGCATTCAAACTGGCCCGGCTCACCGGACGTCCCGAGATCGTCGCCGCCGAGATGGGCTTTCACGGACGAACCATGGGAGCGCTGGCCATGACCGGCCAGCCGGGCAAACGCGCCCCGTTCGAACCGATGCCGCCCGGCGTCCGGTTCGTTCCGTACGGTGACGCCGACGCGCTGGACGCCGCCGTCACCGATCGGACCGCCGCGGTCATTCTCGAGCCCATCCAGGGTGAGGCCGGCGTGATCGTGCCGCCCGCGGACTATCTCGCGCACGCCAGACGGATCACCGCCGAACGCGGCGCCCTGCTGATCCTCGACGAAGTACAGACCGGCGTCGCCCGCACCGGGGCATTCTTCGCGCACCAGAACGCCGGCATCGTTCCCGACGTACTGACCCTCGCCAAGGGACTCGGCGGAGGACTGCCGATCGGCACCGTCCTGGCCACCGGACCGGCCGCCGACCTGTTCGGGCCGGGTCAGCACGGCACCACCTTCGGCGGTAACCCCGTTGCAGCGGCCGCAGCGCTCGCCGTCATCAACACGATCGACGACGACGGACTCACCGATCACGTTGCGGCAGTGGGTAAGACGATCGCCGCCGGTATCGAGGAACTCGGTCATCCGATGGTGACCGGCGTCCGTGGCGCAGGGCTGCTGCTCGGGGTGACTCTGGCGCAGCCCATCTCATCGGCCGTCGAGATGGCGGCACGCGACGCGGGCTATCTGATCAACGCGCCCGCGCCCGACGTGCTGCGACTCGCGCCACCACTCATTCTCACCGAGGATCAGGGCAGACAATTCGTCGGCGCACTGCCGGCGATCCTTGACGCGGCAACGCGCGACCAGGAGGCACCACAGTGACCCGGCACTTCTTGCGTGACGACGACGTCACCCCCGAGGAACAGGCACAGATACTTGCCCTTGCGGCCTCCGTCAAGGCCGACCCGTTCGGTGCACGGCCGCTCGAAGGGCCGCGTGGCGTGGGCGTGATCTTCGACAAGAACTCCACCCGCACCCGGTTCTCGTTCGAGCTCGGCGTCGCCCAGCTCGGCGGCCACGCGGTGGTCGTCGACGGCACCACCACCCAGCTCGGCCGCGACGAGACCATCGAGGACACCGCCCGCGTGCTGTCCCGGTTCGTCGAGGCGATCGTGTGGCGCACCTCCGGACATGAGCGGCTCGAAGCGATGGCGTCGCAGGCCTCGGTGCCGGTGATCAACGCCCTGTCGGACATGTGGCATCCGTGCCAGATCCTGGCCGACCTGCAGACCATCATCGAACGCAAGGGACGCACCGCAGGCCTGACGATGACCTACCTGGGCGACGGTGCCAACAACATGGCGCATTCGCTGGCACTCGGCGGGGTCACCGCCGGGATGCACGTCACGATCTCGGCTCCCGAAGGATTCGACCCGGACCCGGCCGTCATCGACGCGACTCGCGAACGTGCCGCTGCCACAGGTGGATCCATCACCCTCGAACGCGATCCCCGGGCCGCCGCGACCGGCGCGGACGTGCTCGTCACCGACACCTGGGTGTCGATGGGGCAGGAAAGCGACGGCAAGGACCGGCGCGCCCCGTTCCGGCCGTATCAGATCAACACCGAACTGCTGGCCCTGGCCGATCCGGAAGCGATTGTGCTGCATTGCCTTCCCGCGCACCGGGGTGACGAGATCACCGACGAGGTGATCGACGGACCGGCCAGCGTCGTCTTCGATGAGGCGGAGAACCGACTACACGCGCAGAAGGCCCTGCTGATCTGGTTGCTGGGGCAGTAGTGGTCGCGCCCGACACCCCCGCCGCCGATGCCACCGGTCGCCTGCCGGAGTCCCGGCTCGCACAGACCCGGGCGGGCCGGCACGCACTGATCGTCACTCTGTTGTCCACCCATCAGGTCCGCAGCCAGTCGGCGCTGCAGCAACTGCTGGCCGCAGAGGGCGTAGAGGCGACACAGGCGACGCTGTCCCGGGACCTCGACGAGTTGGGGGCGGTCAAGCTGCGGGCGGCGGACGGAGGTGCGGGCATCTACGTCGTTCCCGAGGACGGGTCACCGGTCCGCGGGGTGGCCGGCGGCACCGACCGGCTCGCGCGGCTGCTGTCCGAACTGCTCGTCTCCACCGACGCCAGCGGCAACCTCGCAGTGCTGCGCACTCCGCCTGGGGCCGCGCACTACCTGGCCAGCGCGATCGATCGGGCGAGTCTGTCCGACATCGTCGGCACCATCGCCGGCGACGACACGATCCTCGTGGTGGCCCGCGAGCCGCTCGACGGTGCCGGCCTGGCCCGGCGAATCGAGGGCCTGGTGTAACCGGCCCGACATCGACCAGACCACTCCCAGGTGACCACATCCCCCGAACACACGAGTCATCAGCACTCAATAGACTTTCCTCTCGACACAAAGGAGCGCACATCCCATGACCGAACGCGTTGTTCTCGCCTACTCCGGCGGCCTCGACACCTCCGTCGCCATCAGCTGGATCCAGAAGGAAACCGGCAAGGAGGTCGTGGCCGTGGCCCTCGATCTCGGCCAGGGCGGCGAGGACATGGAGGTGGTGCGTCAGCGTGCTCTCGACTGCGGTGCCGTAGAGGCCGTGGTGGTCGACGCCCGCGACGAGTTCGCCGACGAGTACTGCCTGCCGGCCATCACCTCGAACGCCTTGTACATGGACCGGTACCCGCTGGTATCGGCGCTCTCGCGGCCGCTGATCGCCAAGCACCTCGTGCAGGCGGCCCGCAATCACGGCGGCACCGTCGTCGCGCACGGCTGCACCGGCAAGGGCAACGACCAGGTGCGGTTCGAGGTCGCCTTCGCCACTCTCGCACCCGATCTCGATGTGCTCGCGCCGGTGCGTGACTACGCGTGGACCCGGGAGAAGGCGATCGCGTTCGCCGAGGAGAACGCCATCCCGATCAACGTCACCAAGAAGTCGCCGTTCTCGATCGACCAGAACGTGTGGGGCCGCGCCGTCGAAACCGGCTTCCTCGAAGACCTGTGGAACGCCCCCACCAAGGACGTCTACGACTACACCGACGACCCAACGCTCAACTGGCAGTCGCCCGACGAGGTCATCATCAGCTTCGACAAGGGCCGCCCCGTCGCCATCGACGGCCGCCCGGTGTCGGTGCTCGAGGCGATCGTCGAACTGAACCGGCGCGCGGGCGCGCAGGGCGTCGGCCGTCTCGACGTGGTCGAGGATCGGCTCGTGGGCATCAAGAGCCGCGAGGTGTACGAGGCACCGGGCGCGATGGTGCTGATCCGGGCACACGAAGAACTCGAGCACGTCACCATCGAACGCGAACTCGGCCGCTACAAGCGCGGTACCGACCGCAAGTGGGCCGAGCTGGTGTACGACGGCCTGTGGTTCTCGCCGCTGCGTCGTTCGCTGGAGGCTTTCGTCGACGCGACGCAGGCGCACGTCAGCGGCGACATCCGGCTCGTCCTGCACGGCGGTCATATCGCGGCCACCGGCCGGCGCAGCAGCGAGTCGTTGTACGACTTCAACCTCGCCACCTACGACGAGGGCGACAGCTTCGACCAGTCCGCGGCCCGCGGTTTCGTTGAGCTGCACGGACTTTCGTCCAAGATCTCGGCCAAGCGGGATCTGGGTCTGTGACCGCGAACACCGGCGGCTCCACCAACGAGGGTTCCCTGTGGGGCGGCCGGTTCGCCGACGGACCGGCCGCCGCCATGGCTGCGCTCAGCAAGTCGACGCACTTCGACTGGGTGCTGGCTCCCTATGACATCGAGGCGTCCAAGGCGCACGCCCGTGTGCTCAACAAGGCGGGTCTGCTAGTCGACGACGACCTGACCGCGATGCTGGCAGGCCTGGACCGGCTCGCGGCCGACGTCGCCGACGGCACCTTCGCGCCCGCCGAATCCGACGAGGACGTGCACGGTGCGCTCGAACGCGGGCTCATCGAGCGCGTCGGTGCCGAACTGGGAGGTCGCCTGCGCGCCGGCCGGTCCCGCAATGACCAGGTGGCCACGCTGTTCCGGATGTGGTTGCGCGATGCGATGCGACGGGTGGGGTCAGGGGTGCTCGACGTCGTCGAGGCCCTCACCGGTCAGGCCGCGGCCCATCCCGATGTGGTGATGCCCGGTAAGACGCACCTGCAGGCCGCACAGCCGGTGCTGCTGGCGCACCATCTGCTCGCGCACGCCCAGCCGCTGCTGCGTGATGTCGACCGCCTCGCCGATGCGGACCGCCGGACCGCGGTGTCCCCGTACGGGTCCGGGGCCCTGGCCGGTTCGTCGCTGGGTCTGGACCCGGCTGCGATCGCGGCCGATCTCGGATTCTCCGCGGCGGCCGAGAACTCGATCGACGCGACATCGTCGCGGGATTTCGCCGCCGAGGCGCTGTTCGTGTTCACGATGATCGCGGTGGACTTGTCGCGCCTGAGCGAAGAGATCATCATCTGGAGCACACCGGAATTCGGGTACGTCACATTGGCGGACGCATGGTCCACCGGAAGTTCGATCATGCCGCAGAAGAAGAATCCCGATGTCGCCGAGCTGGCCCGCGGCAAGACAGGCCGCCTCATCGGCGATCTGACGGGTCTGTTGGCGACTCTCAAAGCACAACCGCTGGCCTACAACCGTGACCTGCAGGAGGACAAGGAGCCGGTCTTCGACGCGGTGGCGCAGCTGGATCTGCTGCTACCCGCGATCACCGGCCTGGTGGCCACGCTCGAGTTCCATGCGGACCGGATGGCCGAACTCGCCCCGGCCGGCTTCACGCTGGCGACGGACATCGCTGAATGGCTTGTCCGGCAGGGAGTTCCGTTCCGGGTGGCACATGAGGTGGCCGGTGCGTGCGTGCGTGCCGCGGAGTCGCGAGGGGTCGGTCTCGACGATCTCGACGACGAGGTGCTCGCGGGTATTGATCCGGCACTCACACCCGAGGTCCGGGACGTGCTGACGGTGCGTGGGTCGATCGAGTCTCGCGATGCTCTGGGCGGAACGTCGTCCAGTCAGGTCCGGCGGCAACTCGCGGTCATCTCGGAGGCGTTACCCGGTCTTCGTGACCGGTGGCCGGCCGGTGCGAGACGGTAGCGGTGCTCGCATCGCGTTCAAGTGGGTACAGTGAGCGCACGCCGTGACATGTGGGTCGCTTGACCAGGTAGGAGTTGGGTGAAGATGGTGGGATTCGGAATTCCTGGTGTGGGCGCCGCGGTCGAGCGCGTGCTCGCCACCGCACAGAACGGGCTGGAGGTACTGCGCTTCGGCTCACTCGACACCGGGATCGATCCCACACCGTTCATCGTTGCCGAGAACGAGCCGATGTTCCGGCTCCGGCGGTACTTTCCCGACGACCCGGGAACAGGTCCGCATGTCTTGCTTATCCCACCGCTGATGGTGGCCGCCAACGTCTACGACGTCACCGAGACCAATGGAGCGGTGTCGATCCTGCACCAGCACGGCATCATCCCGTGGGTGATCGACTTCGGATCACCCGACGCGGAGGAGGGCGGGCTCGAGCGCACGCTGGCCGACCACGTGCTGGCGGTCAACCGGGCGATCGACATCGTCGTCGAGACCGCGGGCCGCGACATCCACCTCTCGGGCTACTCGCAGGGCGGTATGTTCGCCTACCAGGCGGCCTCGTACCGGCAATCCAAGAACATCAAGAGCATCACCAGCTACGGCAGCCCGGTCGATGTGCTCGGTGGCCTGCCGATGCATGTTCCCGCATCCATCGCCGCACCGGTCTCGGAGTTCCTCGCCGACAATGTGGTCAACCGGCTGTGGATCCCGGGTTGGATGTCGCGCACCGGTTTTCAGATGCTCGATCCGGTGAAGACGATCAAGGGCCGGATCGACTTCCTGCGCAAACTCCACGACCGCGACGCACTGCTGCCACGAGAGGAAGCACGCAGGTTCCTTGAGGTCGACGGCTGGGTGGCCTGGTCCGGTCCGGCGATCGCCGAGTTGCTGCGCCAATTCGTGGCCCACAACCGGATGATGTCGGGCGGCTTCGTGATCGACGGTGTGCTGGTGTCTCTCACCGAACTCACGATGCCGATCCTCGCGTTCGTGGGCACCGCCGACGACATCGGACAGCCGGTGGCCGTGCGCGGTATCGTCCGGGCCGCCTCCCGCGCCGAGGTTTACGAATCCACCATGCCGGTCGGGCATTTCGGACTGGTGGTGGGTAGTGCCGCGGGTGCGCACTCGTGGCCGACAACCGCCGAATGGATCAACTGGCACGAGGGCATCGGCCCCCGGCCCGAGGTCATCGAGAAGATGGCCGAGGTACCCGAAGGCGGCCAGGGATCCGGCGTCAGTCTGTCTTCGCGGTTGACGCACGGTTTCGGGTCGGTGGCGATGGCCGGAGCCAATCTGACCAAGGACATCGCCGATGCGGCCGGTTCGCTGCAGCGCACCACTGTGGCCGTGGCGCGCGAGTCAGTGCGCAGCGTGCCGATGATGCTCAGCCGCATGGGACAGATTCAGGCCGACACCCAGATCTCGCTGGGCAAGCTGATGTCGGAGAACACCAAGCGCGGCGGTGACAAAGAGCTGTTCCTGTTCGAGAATCGGGTTCTCACGCACCGACAGGTGAACACTCGCATCAACAACGTCGTCGCGGGCCTGATCCACTGCGGTATCCGGCCCGGAACCCCGATTGGTGTGCTGATGGAGACGCGTCCCAGCGCACTGGTTGTCGTCGCCGCGCTGTCGCGGCTCGGTGCGGTCGCCGTGATGCTGTCGCCCGACGCCGATCTGGGGGAGATGCTGCGTGTGACGCATTGTGCGGCCGTCGTCACCGACCCCGACAATCTGGAAGCGGCGCGTTCGGGTTGCGACCACGTACTCGTTCTCGGCGGTGGCAGCGGCCAGTCGCGCCGGATCGCCGGAGCCGACGGTACATCCGTGGTCGACATGGAACAGATCGAGCCGTCCGCCGTCGAGATCCCGAAGTGGTACCGGCCCGATCCCGGTGTCGCCGGTGACGTGGCCTTCATCCTGTTCACCCGGTCGGGCGGCAAGCTCAACCCGTGGCGCGTCACCAACCACAGGTTCGCGATGTCCGCTTTCGGTGCCGCGTCGGCAGCTGCGCTGACCGACCGCGACACCGTCTACTGCCTCCCGCCGCTGCATCACGCGTCGGGTCTGCTGACCACTATCGGCGCGGCCGTCGCCGGACGGTCCAGGATCGCCCTCTCGAATGCCATCGAACCGGAGACGTTCGCCGCCGAGATCGATCGATACGGCGTCACCGTCGTGTCGTACACCTGGTCGATGCTGCGGGAAGTGATCCGCGCGGACGATCTGCAGATCAATCGCTACAACCCGATCCGGCTGTTCATGGGTTCGGGGATGCCTGGCGGACTCTGGAACGACGTCACCGACACCTTCCCGAGGGCCCGGGTCCTGGAGTTCTTCGCCACCGCGGACGGTTCGGTGATCCTGGCCAACGTCGCCGGCGACAAGCCGGGCGCGATGGGACAGTCGCTGCCCGGAACGAACCACGTCGAACTGGCGGCCTGGGATGTGGCCAACGATCGTCTGATCATCGACGACTCCGGATTCGTGCGGAAAGCGGATGCCGGAATGCCCGGCCTGCTGCTCTCGCGAGCAACACACCGCTTCGACACCAACGGAACCGTCCTGCGTGGTGTGTTCGCGCCCGGTGACCGCTGGGAGGTCGTCCCGCAGCTGTTCGTGCGTGACGTGGATAACGACCTGTGGTTGGTGTCGGCACTGGATCGGGTGATCCACAGCGCCGACGGTCCGCTGTTCAGTCCGCCGGTCGAGTATCACCTCTCCCAGGTCGACGGCGTCGATCAGGTGGCCGCGTACCCGGTGGGCGAGGCCGGTAGCCAGATCATGGTCGCTGCCCTCACCCTGCGCACAGGCGCATCGGCGGACTCGTTGACGGTTACCGCTTTGCGTCTCGCTCTCGGTGAGGTACCGGCGGCACTGCGACCGCATCTGATCTGCGTGGTCGATGAAATCCCCGTGTCGAGTTCGTACCGGCCACTAGCCGCCGCGCTCGCGGCGAACGGTATTCCCGAACCGGGCCTCAAGGTCTGGTATCGGGACGACGAGGGCCGCTACCGGCGCTACACAAAGAACATCGCGGCGGAGATCGACTGGTCCCACCGGACATTGCAACGCCGGGACCAGCCGAGTGTGTCGCGCTGATCGCCGATAGGGTGGCATTCGGCCGGCGACCTGCCGGACACCGCACCGGTGACGTCAATGAAAGAGGAATCGCGTGAGCACACGGGCAGGGTCGATCCCGCAGGTCGTCCGGGAGCGTCTGGTATGTCCGCAGGATCACGGTCCGCTGCTCGACGCGGGCGACGAACTCTACAACCCGCGGTTGCGCGTCGCGTACCCGATCGACGCCGACGGCATCCCGGACATGCTGGTCAGCGATGCGCGTTCGGTGACGGACGACGCCGAACACGCGCACTTGAGTTCGTCCCACTGACAGTGCGGTCGTCGGGTACTCGGACGTCGGGTCCGGTGGTGTCGGTGGCGTTCGCGGTAGATGGCAGGATTGACCCGTGACGACAGACCAGATTCAGCAGTCCGGTGACAGCTCCGAGGCCGAACCCACGGGTCCCGGCCACGATGACCTCATCGACGAGCTCACCTGGCGCGGGCTGATCGCCCAGTCGACAGACATCGACGAACTGCGGTCCGCCTTGAGTGCGCCGATCTCGCTGTACGCCGGGTTCGACCCGACGGCGTCGAGCCTGCACGCAGGCCATCTGGTCCCGTTGCTCACCTTGCGGCGCTTCCAGCTCGCCGGTCACCGGCCCGTGGTACTGGCGGGCGGCGCCACCGGGCTTATCGGTGATCCGCGTGATGTGGGGGAGCGCTCGATGCACTCCACCGACACCGTCGCCGAGTGGGCCACCCGCATCGCCGACCAGCTTCGCAGGTTCGTCGCCATCGATGACTCGGCGAACAGCGCGGTCCTGGTGGACAACATGCAGTGGACCTCGCAGATGAGCGCCGTCGACTTCCTGCGCGACGTCGGAAAGCACTTCTCTGTCAATGTGATGCTCGCCCGGGAGACGATCCGCCGGCGACTGGAGAGCGACGGCATCAGCTACACCGAGTTCAGCTATGTGTTGCTGCAGTCCAACGACTTCCTCGAACTGCGCCGCCGGTACGGGTGTGTGCTCCAGATCGGCGGCTCGGATCAGTGGGGCAACATCGTCGGAGGCGTCGACCTCATTCGCCGGGTCGACGGTGAGTCGGCGCACGCCATGACCGTTCCGCTGGTCACCTCGTCCGACGGGAAGAAGTTCGGCAAGTCCACCGGCGGAGGAAGCCTATGGCTCGATCCCGAACTCACCAGCCCGTATGTCTGGTACCAGTACTTCGTCAATACCGCCGACGCCGATGTCGTCCGCTACCTGCGCTGGTTCACGTTTCTGGACCGCGATGAGATCGATGAACTCGAACGCGCGACTGCCGAGACTCCGCACCTGCGTCTGGCGCAGAAGCGACTTGCCGCGGAGATGACCACGCTCATCCACGGCGCCGAGCAGACCGCAGCCGTCGAACTCGCCAGCCAGGCGCTGTTCGGCCGGGCCGAACTGGGTGCACTCGACGAGAGCACGCTCGCCGCGGCGGTGGGAGAGACCACGGTGGCAGACTTCGGCGGCGAGCGGCCGACCCTCATCGAACTGCTGGTCGCAACCGGCCTGTCGGACAGCAACAAGGCCGCCCGGCGTGCTGTCGAAGAAGGCGGCGCATATATCAACAACGTCAAGATCACCGACCCACAGTGGGTTCCGTCGGACAGCGACCTACTGCATGGTCGATGGCTGGTGGTGCGCCGCGGGAAGAGGAGCTTCGCCGGCGCGCGAGTTGCCTTCTGACCAGGCGATTTGACCTCGTGTTAGCGCCTGTGTAACTTAGTTGAAGCATCGCCGAGAGCAACCGCCCCGGAATCAAGCGAAACCGGGCGGGCTTGGCTGTCTGTGACACGAGAGTCTTGCACTCGGCGGTCGTAGGCAGGGTCCAGCCGACCGTGATCACCAGAACCGAAGAGCCGCGATTTGCGAAGCGGAAATCGACTCTGGTAGGCTGGGGGAGTTGCCCCGGAGAGGGTGACGAACTCCAAAATTGAGCAGGGCTCGCTGAAGTTCGCCGGCTGTTGTGGTTGGTGGTGTTGGTGGGTGTGTGTTCTTTGAGAACTCGATAGTGTGTGACAAACTTTGTTTGATGCCAACTTTTTTGTTGGTAGTCAAGAGTTTTTAAGAAAATTTTTGGATGCCAGTTTTGTTTTTTTGAGGATTTTTTGGTCAGGTTTTTGTCTCTCTGGCTTGAAAATATTGTGTTGAAACTGTTTGGTTTCGATGTTTTTTCATGG
>NZ_JAGQTN010000089.1 GCF_020438995.1 Gordonia sp. (in: high G+C Gram-positive bacteria) | reverse complement strand
TTTCGTCTCCGGCTTCCTTCCCACCCCACCTCACAGTGACGCAGTTGCCATCAACTAGGAGTTAAACCACCTTCCCCTCCAGAGGACTTCCACCTCCAAGCGAATGCCCATGCCGGGCGTACCACGATGGCCTCCCGAGCACCCGGCTCAGGAGGAGGTTTGATGCAGGGTGGGTTTCCGATGGGAGACGGTTGCTTTGGGTCGGGTGGGATCATCACTGAATACTGACAGGGTCCGCTGCGAACCACAGGCGATAGGTCCCAAATAGAGTTTCCTCGCGGCGTTTAGCCCGATCGGTCGACAGCGCGCACAGGAAGGTCGTTGGCCCCTGTGACACTTCGGGTCGGGGTACCGTGCAGCATCTCGCCTGCACCGTCAGCTTTCGAACGGGTCGACCGTCGTGACGCCGGTTCTGAGGAAGCCGTTGCTGTCGCGGGTAGCGACGATCGCGTCGTGGACGCGGGCGATCGCCGCGATCTGTGCATCGGCGGAACCGATCGGGCGCCCGTCACGCTCACGGCCGGCGACGATGTCGCCGTAGTAGTCGGCAGCGGCGATGTCGAACATCAGTGTTCGATCGGCCTGGCTGGTGAATAGATTGTCGGCCATCCGGGAGAGCCTGTCGCGGCGACTCCCCGCAGGCAGCCGGGCAATCCCGTAGCGCACCTCGGCCCGAGTGATTGCCGTGAGGAATAGCGCATGCGGGTCCTGCCGGTTCAGCCACGCCGTTGCGACATCGTGCTTGCTCGTTCCCATCAACACCGCGACGACGTTGGTGTCGAGGATGATCATTCGGCGTCGTCGAAAGTCACCGGTCGTTGAACCTCAGTGCGCCGTGCCGGGAACATCAGGTCGATCTCGTCTTCGGTCAGGTCTGCGTCGTCGGCGAATCGGCGCAACGCTTCGACCAGGTTGATCGTCCGGGGTCCCACGCCGGCCTCGAGTATCGCGCGGGCCTCGGCTTCCATCGACCGACCATGCGCCGCGGCCTGTTCTCGAAGCTTCTGGTGAATCTCGGGATCCAGGTTTCTGACTGTCAGAATTGTCATGACCACCTCCTGCATGCATCGCTTGCACCGAAGTGTACGCGCACTGGCAGGGCATCGCGGCGAGCTGATCGCTCAACCGAGGTGACCGCTGAGCCTGCGGTGGCGTTGTGCGCTGTTGTCGTTGAGGCCCTCGATCGTCACGGTCGTGCCTTTGGCCTGGAATTTGGTGGTGATCGCGTCGAGGGTGGCCACGGTCGAGGCGTCCCAGATATGTGCGGCACTCAGGTCGATGACCACATGGGACACCGCATCGGTGTAGTCGAATTGGTAGATCAGGTCGTTGCTGGAGGCGAAGAACAGTTCGCCGGTCACCGCATACGTGCGGATGTCAGGGTCATCGGAGGGCACCTCGGTCACCTCGGTGAGGTGCGCGACGCGGCGCACGAACAGCACCATCGCGGTGAGTACACCCAGGACCACCCCGATCGCGAGATTGTGGGTGATGACCGTGGCCGCGACCGTCACCACCATCACGGTGGTTTCGCTCTTGGGCATCCGCCGCAGGGTGCGTGGGTCGATGCTGTGCCAGTCCAGGGTGCCGACGGACACCATGATCATCACCGCCACCAACGCCGCCATCGGGATGAGCGCCACCACGTCACCGAGTGCGACCACCAGGATCAGCAGGAACACCCCGGCAAGGAAGGTGGAGATCCGGGTACGGGCACCGGACACCTTGACGTTGATCATCGTCTGCCCGATCATCGCGCACCCGCCCATGCCGCCGAACAGTCCGGTCACCACGTTGGCGACGCCCTGACCGAACCCTTCGCGGGTCTTGTTGGAGTGGGTGTCGGTGATGTCGTCGACGAGCTTGGCCGTCAACAACGATTCGAGCAAGCCGACCAGTGCCATGGCGAGTGCGTACGGGGCGATCACCGACAGCGTGTGCCAGGTGAACGGAACGTCGGGGACGACGAGGGCGGGAAGGCTGTCGGGTAGTTCGCCCTCGTCACCGACATCGGGCACCGATAACCCGGCGACGAGGGTGACCGCTGTGAGCAGCACGATCGCCACCAGCGGCGCGGGCACCACGGTGGTGAGCCGGGGCAGGCCGACGATGATCACGAGACCGGCGGCGACCATCGGATACACCAGCCACGGCACGCCGACGAGGTGGGGAAGTTGCGCGATGAAGATGAGGATCGCCAGGGAGTTGACGAATCCGACCATCACGCTGCGCGGGATGAAACGCATCAGTTTGGCCACGCCGAGCGCACTGAGCAGAATCTGGAACGCCCCGGCCAACGGTACCGTCGCGATCAGGTAGTCCAGGCCGTGATTCTTCACCACGGGTGCCACGACAAGGGCCACCGCACCGGTGGCCGCCGAGATCATCGCCGGCCGGCCCCCGACGATCGCGATGGTCACCGCCATCGTGAACGAGGCGAACAGCCCCACCCGCGGGTCGACGCCGGCGATGATGGAGAACGAGATCGCCTCGGGAATCAGCGCCAGCGCCACCACCAAACCGGCGAGCACCTCGGTCCGCAGGCGCCGCGGCGACCTCAAGGCCGCCAGTACCGATTGTTGTTCAGCGGGCGATACCACAGCGGCCGGCATAGTCGTCAGCTCCATTTCACATGTGCGCAGAAACCTCGCGGAACTCTACTCACCGGAGCGTGTGAGGGCCAACGCGAACTCAGCCGGGAAGGATCTGCGACATCCATTCGTCCCGCGGTGTCTTGCGACGGAACCGCACTCGTTGTGATGGGCCGTCGGGGTCGCCTCGCCAGAATGTGAACTCCCGGGGGATAACCGCGAAACCCGTCCACGTCGACGGCGGTTGCGGGTTCGGATGGCCGGCGTCGAACGCGGCCCACCGTTCGTGGCGGGTGGCCGGTGGCAGCGCTGCGTGCTCGGCGTCGTTGAGCCAGGCGAGTAACTTCAGATATCGCGAACGCGCCTCGTACGCACGGCGCAGCTCAGTGTCGTCGGCGGTCTGCACATCGCCGACGACGCCGAGTTGACGTCCGTCGGCCGGCCATGGGATCGATAGGCACGCCCGCGGTGATGCGGCCAGCTCGGCTACCTTGTCCGAGCGGCTGTCGGTGTGGAAGTACAGGGCGCCGTCGTCGATTTCGGTGAGCAGGACATGCCGGACGCGTGGATAGCCGTCGGTGCCGGTGGTGGCCAGTGCCATCAGCAGCGGTGACGCGCCCTCGGGGCGGCGGGTCCACATCGTCGCCAATGTCACCGGGTCGACAGTCAGGACGTCCTCGGGGGCGCAGTCGACGCCGAAACCGGTTCCGGCAGTGATCATGCGCGCACTCTGCCCGGATCGAAGGTGGCGACTTCACCGAGTGCGGCGACGAGCTCGGTCACTCGATCGTTGAACAGGACCTCGCCGATGGTGGCGGTCGCGCCGGTGGGGTCGCCGACGACACCCGATTCGCTGAAATCGGTGGACAGCCAGCCGAACCGGATCGTCTTGGTGAATCCGACGTGATCGTATCCGGCGACAGTGTCGGCGATCGTGGCGTGCGCGTGGTCCATGTCGACAAGGTCGGGACGCAGGTGCAGCATGATCGACGTCTCGGCCCAGCCGGCATGGATACCGAGGCCGCGTTCGGTGGGGCCGGGCGTGGCCGGTCCCCACGCGAAGAAGGTCTGCAGGCCGAAGCGGCGGCGCAGTTCGCGGGCGGCCACCTCGACCAGTGCGGAGTTGCCGCCGTGCGCGTTGATCACAAGCAGACGCCGCGCGGGCGTGCCCACGATCGAGGCACCGATGTCGACCAGTGTCTCGAAGAATGTCGACGCCCGGGTCCAGATGGTTCCCGGCAACTCGGCGTGCTCATCGGATTTCGTGTACGCCAGCGCCGGCATCAGCCACACGTCGTGCCCGGCCCGCGCACCCGCATCCACCACAGCTGCCGACAACTCCTCGGCCACAACCAGATCGGTGGACATCGGCAGGTGCGGGCCGTGCGGCTCGACCGCACCGGTCGGCAGCACCAGCACCGAATCGCGGCTCAGTGCGGTGCCGACCTCGGCGGTGGTGAGGTCGGCGAAGCGGCGGGTCGCCGAGCTCACATCCACCTCCCCGGGTTCAGCAGTCCTTTCGGATCCGTCTGGGCGGCAAGTGCTTTGACGCGGTCGGCGTCGAGGTCGACGTACCACTGGTGCGGAGAATGCACGGCGATACCGAGTTCGGTGAGCGCGGGCACGCCGTCCATGACCTGCTGCGGGCTGTGGAAGATGCCGTTGGCCATCCCGAACATCTGCCCGTGCCCGGCTTCCAGGTGCACCACACCGCCGTCGTACACCGCCTGCACTTCGTCGAGCTTCTCCACCAGCGCGTCACCCATGCATTCCATATGAAAGTACTTGCCGGGGTACGCCTTTTGTAGCCACCACGTGGGGTGGTTGTACGACAGGGTGGACATCTTGATCGATTGCGCGATCCCGTCGCGGATCGCCTCCACCCGACCACCTGCCGTGGTGATGATGTCGGTGACCTGCTCGACGCAACGGGCGTCGAAGATGCCACGAACACTGGCCCGGCCCTTGACGATCGCCGGATCGTCGGGCAGGGCCGCCGCCATCAGCGGACCGTCGGCCGACAGGATCCGCGGCAACGGTTCCACCTTTGACAGCACCTGTGCGGTGGTGAACGCGTCGTGCTGCTCGGTGAAGCTCGCGTACAGGCATTTCCAGTCCTGCAATGGTTCCAGCCGTACCGTGGCCGAGACGATGATGCCGGCCACTCCATAGGTGTGCACCATCGGCTGGGCGTCGTCGCCTTCGAGGTGGATAAGCTCGGCGTCATCGGTGCCGTACACGACATCGACCGACTCCACGAAACCCTCGTGGTTGCGCCCGTGCACGATCGTCCCGGTACCGGCCGAACCACCGGCGAGGAACCCGCCGAGCGTCGACTGCACCGTCGACGGATACATCCACAGCTGTGACCCGCGATTCCAGGCGGCCTGCTCCAGATTGATCATCCGGGCACCGGCCTGCGCCGAGATCGCCCGGTCGGTGACGGCCGTGATCTCGGTGAGCGAGGTCATGTCCAGCACCAGCCCACCAAACCGGGGCACCACCTGACCGTAGTTTCCGGTGCCCTTGCCGCGGGTCGTGACGGGCACACCGCGGCGGACCGCGGCCCGCACGATCGGGGCCACCACGTCGACGGTCCGTGGATAACAGACCAGGTCCGGCCGCCCGAGGTCCGCCGCCGACAGGATCGGGCTCATGCCCGAACCGTCACGTGAGGCCCGGTCGATCGCGCGCGGCAGGGAACTGATCCCGCGCGGACCGACGATCGGGAGCAGATCGTCGGCCAGCGCGTCGACGTCGTCCGGCCCGAAATCGGGTCGGCCGGCGTCGGTGTGCACACCGAACAGCGGTGCGGTCATCAGGGCATCACCACGGACTTGTCGATGAACTCGTTGGTGGCGATCTTCTCCGGAGTCAGGCCGTCGGCTGCAGGGGAGTTCTGCTTGGCGAAGATCGGGGTGGTGATGTCGATGATGCGCTGCACCCGCTTCTCGTCGAAGCCACCGACGGCACCCATGGCGCTGTTACCGACGAGCTTGAGCTTCTTCATGGTCTCCACGGCGTAGTCGGCGTTGCGCTGGGTGTACACCCAGCCGGTGTCGTACTGCTTGACGGCGTCGAGGATGACCTTGTTGGCCGGGGCCGGGTCGGCGAAGAAGTCCACCACACCCTTCTGCATGACGGGCACGAACTGCTTGAGGCAGTCGGAGTACTTCTCGACGTCCGGTGTGCGCAGGGCGACCGAGGACTTGTAGGTGGGGAAGCCGATGTCGTTGACCAGCTGGTACTTGACCGGCTTCTTCCAGCCTTCGATCTCTTCCTCGTACAGCTGCGGTTCGGAGCTGGCATAACCCTGCTGCGCCTTCTTGCCCTTGGCGGCGACGAAGTTGGCGGGGGTGCCGTCGTAGCTGCCGTCGACCTGGCTCGGGCTGAGGATGCCGGCGCCGGTGACGTAGTCCATCCAGGTGGTGCCCTGGAAGTACAGGACACTGGCTCCGGTGGCCTTGAGGTCGGCGATCTTGGTGACCTGCGGATAGGTGGCCGGATCCCACATGATCATCTGCGGGCTGATGTCGACCGATGCCATCACCGCGGTCGTCGGGAACTGCTTGGAGGTCTGGACGGCCTGGTCGGTGTCGACGTAACCGAGCATGATCGAGGGGTCCTGATACATCGTGGACACCACTGACTGGTTGCCGATCGCAGGACCGCCGGCCCGGATCTCGATGTCGACGCCGGTGTATTCACCGCCGGTGAACAGCGGCCCGACGACCTTCTTGGCGCCGGCGTCGATCTTGGCGTCCGGCCCGAGCAACTGATACAGGTGACCGTGCTCGGATTCGGGTGCCCAGTCGGTCTGCACGACGATCTTGGCGGGGCACACCTTGGACAGGTCGACCTTGCCGACGGTGCCGGTGTAGCCGGATCCGGCGCTGGAGTCGTCGGAGCCGCAGGCCACGGTGGCGGCAGCGACTGTGGCGGCGATGGCGGCCATCCCGACATATCGGGAGACTCGGTGCAGTGGGCGCTTGGCCATGTTTCCTCAAATCGTTTGGGCAGGAACAGATGTCCTGTGTGAGAAACCGGGAGGGGAGTGTTCGGGGTGGAGCTATTTCTGGTACCAGCGGCCGACGACGCGGTTCGACAACCAGCCGAAGAACCAGAAGAAGACGATGCCCAGCAGTGAGGCGAGCACGATGGAGGCGAACAGTTCCGGCGCCTGCAGGCGGGAGCGATAGTTGTCGATCAGCACACCGATACCGGGCTCGCCCTGTTTGAAGAAGAAGTCACCGACGATCGCACCGACCACCGCCAGGCCTGCCGAGATTCTCAGCCCGGCGAAGATCGCGGGCATCGCCGCGGGAAAGTACAACTTGCGCAGCGTCGTCCAGCGGCCCGGTTTGTGCAGAGCGAACAGGTCCTGCAGGCGTGGATCGACCGACTTGAGGCCGAACAGCGTGTTCGACACGATCGGGAACAACGCGATCAGCACACACACGAACACCCGTGCGCCGAACCCGAAACCGAACCAGAAGCCGACCAGCGGAACCAGTGCCAGCACCGGAATACATTGCAGCACCACCGCATACGGAAACAGCGCGTTCTCCAGCTGTTTGGACTGGGCCATCGCCACCGCCCACGTCATACCGATCACCGTCGCCACGATCAGACCGGTCAGGGCGACACCAGCGGTGCGCGCCAGTCCCTGCCACATCTCGTCGGCCTGATCGCCGAGCAGACCGTCGGTGATCACCTCGTGCGGCGGCGGCATCAGGAAGCGCCGGTCGGGGTCGAGAACGCCGTAACTGACCAGGTACCAGGCACCCAGAACCAGCAGGAATACCGCGAACGGTCCGGCCATCTTCTTGACGGCACCGGCGGCCGGTTTCACCTTCTGCGCGAGAACGGCGATATCGGTGGTGGTCGACGGAGCGCCGGGGTCCGGTTCAACCGGATCTTTCGGCGCGGCAGCCTGATCAGTGTGTGTGGTCATGAGTGTGCCTCTCGCAATGCCACCGACACCCGGCCGGCGAGTTCGCTGAATTCGGCCTCGAATCGCAGTTCGGGCGGACGGGGGAAGGGGAACGGAACCTCGAACTCCTCGACGATGGTTCCGGGGCGCCCCGACATCACCAGGACGCGGCTGGACAGGAACACCGCCTCGGACACCGAGTGCGTGATGAACAGCCCCGCGAACGGTCGTGCGGCGAACAGTTCGGTCAACTCCACACCGAGACGCTCGCGGGTGATCTCATCGAGAGCAGCGAACGGCTCATCGAACAGGAACAGTTCGGGTTCCAGCGTCAGCGCCCGCGCCAGCGACACACGCATCCGCATGCCACCCGAAAGCTGGTGCGGCAGATGGTTCTCGAACCCGGTAAGGCCGACCGTTCCGATCGCCTCCTCGGCTCGTTTGCGTCGCTCGGCCTTGCTGACACCGTCGAGTTCGCCGAGCAGTGCCACGTTGTCCAGGACGCTGCGCCACGGCAACAGGGTGGCGTCCTGGAAGACGTAGCCGATGCGCTGGGCGCCGCACTGCAAGTAGCCGCCGGTGATCTTCTCCAGCCCGGCCGACAGCCGCAGCAGCGTCGACTTGCCACATCCCGACGGTCCGACGACGGAGACGAACTCTCCTTCGCGCACAGTCAGATTGACGTCGCTGAGGGCGTGGGTGCCGTTCGGGTAGCGCAGTTCGCAGTGTTCGAAACCGACGAGCGGACGGCCATGAGCCGGCGTGTCCGGGGCCGCTGTGGAATCCGGGGCCGATATTTGGGGGGTGGTCATAACGCCTCCGTGAGGTCGCGGTCGTCATCGGGCAGGGGTCGGGGTTGATCAAGGTCGGTGGACGGAGGCGCATGGCTGCCGAAGGCGATATCGCGGTGGGTCTCGGTACGGGCGACGACGACACCGCCCACGATCACGACCCGGTCGGCGGGTGCGGCGGCGATCACGTCGACGACATCGGTGCCGCGGACAGCGAGGAAGTCCGCGCGGGCCCCGACAACCGGCCCGGCCGGCTCGAGACCGAGCACACGCCGCACATCGCCGGTCACCAGATCGATCGCGTCGTGCGGGCTCTGGTGCGCGGCAACTACACTGAGCGCGGCCGTTTCCAGCGGGTCAGCCCGGCCGAGCGGGTTGAACGGGTCTCGCAGATTGTCGGCACCGGCACACACCTCGACACCACCGGCTCGCAGCGCACCGATCGGCGCGATCGCGCGCTGACCCCGGCCCGGGCCGTCGTGACCTTGCAGGTACAGGTTGGTGATCGGCAACGCGACCACCCCCACATGGGCGGACGCGAGTCTTCCGGTCACGTCGGCCAGCTCGGCCGGCGACAATGTCGACAGGCGGCTGCAGTGGCTCGCAGTACGGATCCGGTCGGCCGGCCACGACGCCACCCGGTCGGCATAGGCGTTGATCGTCAGGTGGTCGCCCTGCAGGAACTCGTCGATGTGCATGTCAGTCCCGACACCGCGGGCTTCGGCGATGTCGAGCAGCCGGTGCAGGTCGGTGAGCGGATCGTCGGCCAGATGTGGTGCACCCCCGACCAGGTCGGCCCCCGCGTCGAGCGCGGCGTGGACGACATCGTCGGCGACGGTCGATGCGGGCAGGAAGACGATCTGGATGGCGATCAGCCCGGCGAGTTCGTCGCGGACCCGGTTGATCGCGCGCACCGCACGTGTGGGGTCATCGGGGGCCGCGGCGTTGACGTGCGTGCGGATCGCCGTGTACCCGTTGCCGAGCATCATCAGCGCTGCGCGACGGGCGCGGTGTTCGTAGGATTCCTCGGTGAAATGGGCGGCACCTTCGGTCCACGTCGCGATCGCCGCACGCAGGTCACCGAGGGGTGGGTGCAGTTCGTTCCAGCTCAGCGCCTTGTCGAGATGGGCGTGCGGTTCGGCGGCCGCACCGAACAGCACATGATCGGGCAAGGTGAGCCAATCCGATTCCGCGCGTTGGTCTTCCGGAGTTCGCGAAGCGGCACCGATGCGGGCCACGCGCACACCCGAATCACCCGGAGGGGTCAGGTCGAGGTCGACGAGCGACCCGTCACCGAGGCGTGCGGTGATCCCACGCAGGGGAGCTGAACCGAGCGGCATGGATTCCTCAGAATGGTCGGGAAAGACAATGATGGATCGGGCGGTCGAAGACGTTCGGACATCGGGAGGTTCGTCGTGGCTGGTCGACGAGGCACTGACCAAATGTTGATGAGGTCAACATCGGCAACGATAGGGACACTCGATTTCCATCGTGTTACCGCTGTGCTTCGCATTGCGTTCCCTTCGTTTCGGCTTGCACCGTGGTAGTCGTTGACTCAGCAACAAACACCGGGGGGTCCACGCGCAAGCCCTCACACTGGAAGTGAGGCCTCGCACCGTGACGCAATCCACCACCGACCAGGCACACAAGGCCGTCGGAGCCGAGATCCGTCGCGCCCGGCTCGCACAGGGGCGGACTCTCAAGACCCTCGCCGCGGACGCGGGGATATCGCATCCGTTCCTGTCACAACTCGAACGCGGACTGGCCCGGCCGAGCATGGCAACACTGGACCGCATAGCCAAAGCGCTGGGCACCACACAGGTCAACCTGATGCTCGCCGCGCAAACCCCGGCGTCACCTGCCACACACGTCGGCGACGTTCCCGACGGTGTACAGGTCGTCCGCGCCGACGAGGGGCTGGTGATCCCGCAGACGAGTGAGCATGAGCACGAAGGTTTCTCGCGTCTGCTCGTCGCGGGCGCCGCGGCCTTCTACCCGCAGGAACAGGTGATCAGCCGCACCGAATTCGACAACTTCTATCGCCACGAACAAGACGAATGGGTACATGTCATCTCCGGATCGATCCAGATCGATCTCGGCGGTGAACGCACCGTCGAATTGCACGCCGGCGACAGCCTCTACTATCGTGGCGGCATTCCGCATCGATGGCGTGCGTCCGGAGACCGGCCGGCCCGATTGATCGTGGTTCAGGCCGGATAGCCCGCCCGAGGCCACCGCGGAATCGAGGTTCCCTGGCTGGGCACCGACAAGGGGCTGACCTTTCCTCCCGCGAAAGGTGCCCGCCATGTCCGACTCCACAACAACCAGAACGATTGCCGTACAAGTTGATTCGCGACGGTCGCTCACCGAGAACATCGATGAGTTCACACTGACCCCGGTGAGTGGGGACGCGCTGCCCGCCTGGACCGCGGGCTCACATATCGACCTGGCCACCCCCGGCGGAATCGTCCGCCAATACTCGCTGTGCTCGTCCGCCGACGATCTGAGCAACTACCGTGTCGCGGTGGAACGCCGCCCCGACAGCCGCGGCGGTTCGGCATCGATCCACTCCGGCCTCAACGTCGGCGACACGACCGACATCGGCGCACCGCGCAATCACTTTCCGCTCACCCGGGCGCTGGAGTACGTATTCATCGCCGGCGGCGTCGGCATCACCCCGATCCTGGCGCTGATCGAAGCCGTCGAACGTGTCGGCCGGCCGTGGCGGCTAATCTACTCGGGCCGGACCGCAGACGAGATGGCCTACTGCGGCGAACTATCGGAGCAGTACACCGATCGCGTCGCCATCCAGGAGACGTCGACGGCCGGGCGGGTCGACTTCACCGAGGCACTCGCGGATCTGCCGCGCGGCACCGCGGTCTACGTGTGCGGACCACCCGCGATGGTCGAGGACGTGACCACCGCCTGTGCCGACCTGCCCGCTGTCGACGTGTTCTCGGAAAAATTCGTCGCCGCCGACGGCCAGACCCTGACCAACACACCATTCCAGATCGACCTCGCGATGTCGGGGCTGACCACCGTGGTGCCGGCCGATCGGACGATTCTCGACGTCCTCGACGACGCCGGCGTGATCACCGTCTCGTCGTGCCGCGACGGGATCTGCGGCACCTGCGAAGTGGGGGTGGTCAGCGGCGAGGTCGACCACCGGGACACCGTCCTGACCCCGGAGGAACGGGCCGAGAACGAATCCATGATGATCTGCGTATCCCGTTGCACCAGTGGACGACTGGTGCTGGAGCTGTGACCTCGGTGCTGATCGAGGGTGCCACCGTCGTCGTCGACGCGACGACGGTGAGCAATGCACCGCTCTACGTCGCCGACGGATGTATCGGCGCCGAGTCACCGGGCCGGCCGGACGAGGTCGTCGACGCGTCTGACTGCGTGGTCACCGCCGGCCTGATCAACGCACATCATCACCTGCTGCAGAGTGCCTTCCGTACCCTGCCGGGTACCCGGTTCGCCGTGATGAGTGACTGGCTGCGGCAGATGTCGGCGGCGTACGGGTGTCTTCGGGTCGATCCGGAACTCGCCGCCGCCGCGGCCCGGGTGGGACTGGCCGAGTCCCTACTGTGCGGTGTGACCACCGTCGCCGACCACCACCTCACCTGGCCGGCCGGTATCGACCCCGTCGAACTGGCCGGAGCGACCATCGACTCGGCGGCGAGCTCGGGAGCACGGCTGGTCTTCGTCCGGGGCACTGCCCGCGACGATCCGGTCACGGCTGCCCAGTCGATCGCGGGGATCCACGACACCTATCTGGCCGGCGCCGTCGATGGCGTCAGCGACGACGGCCGGTTGCAGCTGGCAGTCGGCCCGTCCGGTGTCCATGCGGACGGCCCCGAGACTTTCACCGCACTGCGGGAGGTCGCCACCGCACTCGGGTTGCGGCGCAGGACGCAGGCCAACGAGCAGGTCGACGTCGCCATCGCCGCCGAACGGTACGGACGAAGACCCCTGGAGCTACTCGACGACTGGGGCTGGCTCGAACCGGATGTCACCATCGCGCACTTGTGCGAGGTCACCGCCGGCGAGATCGAACTGCTCGCCGCCCGCAGGGTGACGGCCACCCACGCACCCGGCTGCGACATCCCGATGGGCTGGGGTATCGCCCCGGTCGCGGCCCTGTTGCGGTCAGGTGTGCCGGTGGGGATGGGCACGAGCGGTGGCGGCAGCAACGACGCAGGTCACCTGCTCGCGGACGCCCGGCTGGCGATGCAGGTATCCGGACTCACCGGCGACCCGGTCACCGGCCGGACCCTGCTGACCATGTGTACCGAAGGGTCGGCACAAGGCCTGGGCCGCAGCGACATCGGGCATCTACGGCCGGGTGCTGCCGCGGACCTGTGCATCTGGGATTGCGGCGACGTCTTCGACGCCGGCGTCGCCGACCCTGTCGAGGGCCTGTTGTGGGCCGCGCCCGGCCGGCGGCCACGCGATGTGATGGTCGCAGGCCGGTGGGTGGTTCGCGACGGTCGACTGCTGACCGACGATTCGCGTGCCGCCGCGCGATCATTGACCGAACTGATCGCCGCCCGCTCCGATTGACCGCCTGGTATCCACCCACGCCGGCCAGGCACCGGTGATGATGAATGAATGGCCCATAAGACACAGGATCTGAGCCGCTGGGCTTTGCTCAGTATCGCCGCGGCGGCACTCACCATCGCACTGAAGACGACGGCGTGGCTCGTCACCGGTTCGGTGGGTCTGCTCTCGGATGCGGCCGAGTCGGTGGTCAATCTCGTCGCCGCGGTGGTCGCATTCGTGGCGCTCAAAGTAGCTGCCCGTCCCGCCGACGCGAACCACAACTTCGGTCACCAGAAGAGCGAGTACTTCTCGGCGATCATCGAAGGCACCTGCATCGCGATCGCCGCCGTCGTCATCATCATCAGCGCCGTCGAGCGCCTGCTCAACCCCAAAGACATCGAGTCGGCAGGCATCGGCCTGCTGGTCTCGGTGATCGCGAGCATGATCAACGGCGCCGTCGCGCTGGCCCTGATCCGGGCCGGCCGCCGACACCGATCGGTAACACTGGAGGCCGACGGCAAACACCTGGCCACCGACGTGTGGACCACCGCTGGAATCCTGATCGCCATCGCGCTGGTGGCGATCACCGGCTGGAACATTCTCGACCCGATCGTGGCGATCGCCGTGGCCGTCAACATCCTGTTCGTCGGCGGGGGACTGGTCGGCCGAGCGGCGGCGGGCCTCATGGACACCGCGCTACCCGACGAACAGCGCACCGCGATCGACACCGTTCTCGGCGAGTTCAGCACACCCGACGTCATGTTCCACGATGTGCGAACCCGGGAGTCGGGCCACATCCGGTTCGTTCAGATGCACATGCTTGTGCCCGGCGACTGGTCGGTGCAGCGGGCCCACGACCTGGCCGAGCGGGTCGAGTCACATCTGGAAGCCGCCGTCGACGACCTGTTCCCGACGATCCACATCGAGCCGATCGGCGACCCCCGCGCCTACGAGGACTGGCGGTTGGAGGAGACCATCTGAAATTCTGTCGCCGTCGGCCAAGAGCTCTACGCTCGACCCATGACATCGACGCTCGCCGGGCTCGCCGACACCGCTGCCGCCCTCGACGCCGCAGACCCACTGCGCGACTATCGTTGCCGCTTTCTGCGTCATGACGATCCCGGGATCGTCGCCTACCTCGACGGCAATTCGCTCGGCCGGCCTTTGGCGGCGTCGGCGCAGCGACTGGCGGCGTTCGTCACCGACGAATGGGCCGGCAGGCTGATCCGCGGCTGGGATGAGAGCTGGTACGAGTTGCCGTTGACCATCGGTGACCGGCTGGGCGAGGTCGTTCTCGGAGCGGCCGCCGGTCAGACGACGATCGGCGATTCGACGACGGTCCTGCTGTACAAACTCGCCTGCGGCGCGCTCAATCTGCGGCCCGGCTGTACCGAGATCGTCCTGGACCGGGAGAACTTTCCCACCGACCGCTATCTGATCGAGTCGATCGCCGCCGACCGCGGACTGACGCTGCGCTGGATCGACGTCGAGCTCGCCGGCGGAGTCACCACAGACGATCTGGCCGCGGTGGTCAGCGAGCGCACGGCGCTGGTAGTGCTCAGTCACGTCGCCTACCGTTCCGGATACCTGATCGACGTGCCCGCAGCCGTCGACGTCATCCACGACGCCGGGGCACTCCTGTTGCTCGACCTGTGCCATTCGGCAGGATCGGTGGAGGTCGACCTCGACGGATGGGGTGTCGACTTCGCCGCCGGATGCACCTACAAGTACCTCAACGGCGGACCCGGATCACCTGCGTTCGCCTATGTCGCCGCCCGTCACCTCGACGAGTTCCGGCAGCCGATCTGGGGCTGGATGGGACGGCACAATCCGTTCGAGATGGAACAGGGATACGTTCCGGCCAAAGGAATCCGCCGCGTCATCAGTGGAACCCCGGCGATCATCGGGATGCTGCCGATCCAGGACTCGATCGACTTGATCGCCGAAACCGGGATGCCCGCCATACGGGAGAAATCCGTGGCACTGACCGAATTCGCCGTTCAGTCCGTCGACGCCGTCCTCAACGGCCGGGGCGTGGTCGTGTCATCGCCCCGCGACCCGGAGCGCAGGGGCGGGCACATCACGATCGACCACCCCGACTTCAAAGCCGTCACCGCCGCACTATGGGCACAGGGCGTCATCCCCGACTTCCGGCGCCCCGACGGCATCCGGCTCGGACTCAGCCCGCTCAGCACCTCGTTCGCCGAGGTCCTCGCCGGGGTGTCAGCCGTCGCCGCACAACTCGGGGACTGAATCACACCGGTCTGTCCAGCTGGGCATATAGCGGATTGCGGGCGGCCGCGCCCCGATTCTCCTGCCCGGCCGCCGCGATGTAGCGTTGCGAGGTCTCGGCGGATTCGTGTCCGAGGAGAGTGCGCAGCTGATACGGATTGATTCCGGTATCTGCGAGCACGGTGGCGTAGGTGTGCCGCAATGAATGCAGCAACGCGCCGGGTTTGGTCGGGACCGCCGCACGTTTGAACAGCCGTCCGATCCGCGCCTGCAGGGTGCCGACGGTGATCCGTTCGCCGTCGGCACCTACGAACAACGGATCATCCGGAGGGAACCGGTCGATCGCGTCACGCCGGGCGGACGAACGGGTCCTGAACACCTGCGTCCGCGAATGCAGATACGTCTCGATGATCGTGAGCAGTTCGGGCTCGAACGGGATGGAACGGTCCTTGCTCCCTTTACCGCGCACATGCAGCACCGGCCCCTGCTCGGTGTGCCGGATGCTGTTGATGTTCAGGCTGATCAGTTCGGCCTCACGCACCCCAGTGAGTACTCCGACTGCCACGACGGCGTGCTCGAGTTCGGGCCAGCTACGGGGCGGATTGTTCTCCTGCCACGCGGCGTCGATCAGTTTCCCGATCTCCTCGGCGGTCAACGACTTGGGGTGGTGACGTTCGGGCCTGCGCCGCTCGACGGTCCGCATCGGGTTGATCCGATTCAGGTAGTCGTTGTCGATCAGCCAGTCGCACAACTGATTCCACGTCGACCAGCACCGCAGGTAGCTGTTGGAGCGGTGAGTGTCAGCATAGTCGCTGAACGCGCGCTGAATGGAACGCTTGGTCACCTGCCGGATTTCGAGTACCGACAGGTCCTCGGAACCGCCGAGGATCGCGGTCGCGATGGAATCGAAGTCCTGCCGGAGCGCACGCAGAGTGTGCGGGGAGCGGCCCATCCGTGTCCGCGACTGCATGAACTCCTCGAACCACTCGGGCCGGTCGGTGTCCCGGCGTTCGGTCGAGGGCACCCGGCGCGGTTCGGTCATGTCACACGGTTCGGACATGGTTCACAGCCCGGCCTTGGCGCAGAGGGTTCGGTCATGACGCATGAGGGTAGCCACCCGCTACGACAAACCGCGGACACGGCCGCCGCACTCCCTGTACAGGGATTTACACCCGCTGCTGCGCCAGGACTCCACGACCGAATTCGTGCAGGCCATCAGACTGTCGATGGACATAGTCGGCTGCAAGGGCGGTCGCTGCCGCCCGCAGCGTTCGCCGCTGTCACCGAAGATCGCGGCACAGGTCACCAAGGCCACCCACAACGCCGTTGCGGCCGGGTACAACTGAGCACAGGACCCGACCACCGATCAAGACGAGGAGCAGACATGACCGCACCGGAGCGATCCATCGACGACCTGGTCGCCGCCACCACCATCGCCGGAGAACGTTGGGCGGCAACAGAATCAGGCGAGCGTCGGCAGATCCTGCACGCGGTCGCCGATGCGCTCGACGCGGCCGCCGACCACCTGATCCCGATCGCGCAGGACGAATCACATCTGCCACGGCCACGGCTGACCGGTGAACTGACCCGCACCACATTCCAGATCCGGCTTCTCGCCGACGCCGCCGCGGCGGGCGAGCACCTTGACGTTCGTATCGATCACGCCGACCCACAGTGGCCGATGGGCGCTCCGCGGCCGGATCTGCGCCGCACGTCGGTCCCCGTGGGCCCGGTCCTCGTCTTCGGTGCGTCCAACTTCCCATTCGCGTTCAGCACCGCCGGCGGCGACACCGCCTCGGCACTCGCGGCCGGCTGCCCGGTGATCTACAAGGCCCACCACGGCCACCCCGCACTGTCGGACGCCACCGCCACCGTCGTGAACGACGCACTCGACACCGCCGGCGCACCGGCGGGCCTGTTCTCGACAATCCACTCCGAAGCCGACGGCCGCGCCGTGCTCGCCCACCCCGACCTCAAGGCCGCCGCATTCACCGGCGGAATACCCGGCGGCCGAGCACTTTTCGACATCGCACAGGCACGTCCCGAACCGATCCCGTTCTACGGTGAACTCGGCAGCGTCAATCCGGTGTTCGTCACCGAGTCCGCGGCCTCCGCCCGGGCACAGGAGATCGTCGACGGCTTCCTCGGGTCGTTCACGCTCGGGCAGGGGCAGTTCTGCACCAAACCCGGAATCCTTCTGGTACCCGCCGATTCGGCGATCCCGGACTTGCTGCGCGATGCCGCGCTGCCGCCCGGACATGCACTGCTCAACGCGGGAATAGCCCGGGGACACAGCAAGGTGCGCGACGGGCTCACCGGCCACCCGGGGGTGCGGTTGCTCACCGGAGGCGGACCGGAGACGGACCCACCGGCACCTACGTTGCTAGCCACCGACAGTGCCACGCTGATCACCGGCTTCGACGATCTCGTCGTCGAATGTTTCGGTCCCACAGCGCTTGTGGTGACCTATGCCGATACCAGCGACCTGCTCCGGATCGCCCGCAGGCTGCACGGTCAGCTCACCGCAACCCTCGTCGCCGAACCCGACGACGCCATCGTCGGACCGCTGACCACCATCCTCACCCGCAAAGCCGGTCGCATCCTGTGGAACCAGTGGCCGACCGGGGTGTCGGCGACCTACGCCCAGCAGCACGGCGGCCCGTACCCGGCCAGCACCACACCCGGCACCACCTCGGTCGGAACCGCCGCATTGAGCCGTTTCGTGCGGGCAGTGGCATGGCAGGGATTCCCGCAGCAACTGTTACCGGGCGAACTGCGCGACGACCAGTCGGTACCTGCGCCGCGCCGCGTGAACGGCGTGCACGACCCGGACACACTCCGATGAGGACATCGCACGTCCACCACGCCGTCGACTCACACACCGAGGGCATGCGACCCGAGTCATCGCCGGCGGCGGCACCGCGACCGTCCTGGTGGAGACAGGCATGGTGCCCGTCACCGAACCGATCACCACCCTGCGACTGGACACCCCGGCCGGGCTCGTCTGTCCGGTTCCGGCCGCCGCATCCGAGTCAGAAGTGCGTGATCAGTCAGACATACCAATCGTCCGGCGCAACAGTGGGGTGAGTATCGCGTCGATGTCATCGAGCGCCGTCGTGCTGCGCTCGGCCCGGCAGATCGCCACCGTTCCCTCGATCGACGCGACTACAAGCGTCGCCGTCTGCCGCGCGATGACCTCGTCCGCGCCGTGCTCTCGCAACGAGTCTGCCAGGATTGCGGTCCAATCGCCGAACGCGGCGGCCGCGGCGAGCAGGGGAGCATCGTCGTCGTCGGGTTCCTCGACCGCGACCGCCAGCACCGGGCATCCCGCGCGATAATCGCTGTCGACAATGATCTTTCGCCACATCACCAGGAACTCCCGCATCCCGTCGACGGGACCCCCGGCGGTCAGTTCGCGGCGCAACGCCCGGCAGATGAACGTGTTGGCGTGCTCGACGGCCGCGACCGCGAGCTCGGACTTGCCGCCGGGAAAGTAGTGGTACGTCGAACCCAGCGGTGCGCCGGAGTACTTGGCCACCTCACGCACGCTGGTGGCGCGGAGCCCGCGGCGCGCGAACAGGTCGGCGGCACCGCTGATCAGTTGCTCGCGTGGTGTGCGTGTGGCCACGTCCAACCCCTTCCATCTTGCTCATAACGACTGTCATAGCGTAGCGTTCGATGAAGTATAACAACTGTTATAACGTGATGGAGGTAGCGACATGGGCACACTGAGTGACACGGTGGGGAGCTTCGCCCCGGGTGAGGAATTCACCATCCCCGACGCCTGGACCCAGGGCCGCACCGCTTACGGCGGACTGACCGCCGCGCTGGCGGTGGCCGCAACCCAGGCGTCGGCCGAAGAGTCGTTGCCACCGCTTCGTTCCGCCCAATTCGCCTTCACCGCACCGGCATCTGGCACCCTGTCCATTCACCCACGCAGCCTGCGGCGCGGCCGGTCGGCGACCGGCTTCGCCGTCGAAGGCATCAGCGCAGGACAGGTCGCGTCCACCGCGTCATTGATCTTCTCCGGGGTCCGCGAGTCGGCCGTCGTACATTCGGTGCTCACCGCACCCGAGGTACCCGGACCGCACGATTGCCCCGAGTTCCCGAATTCGGGCGCTCTCACGCCGGCGTTCTTCCGCAACTTCGAGGTCCGCGTCGCAGGTGGGGCAGCACCGATCAGCGGCGCCGAATTGCCCGAGTTACTGTGCTGGGTAAGACATCTCGATGCCACTGGCATCGACCCGGATGTCGCACTGGTGGCGCTGGGTGACGCACTGCCGCCGGCGGCGACGACCGCGTTCACCGACTGGGCACCCATCAGCACCATGTCGTGGACGATCAACATCTGCGCCGACAAGCCCGTCGACCCGAACGGCTGGTTCCTGCTGCGCTCGGTCAGCGCCGTCGCCCACAGTGGCTACTCGGCCCAGCAGATGACCATGTGGGACGCCGACCGCGCACCTGTCCTCATCGGCACCCAGACCGTCGCAGTATTCGGCTGACTCCGGGCCGTCACCGGCTCACGACACCCGGTAGTCCTGCTGGGCTGCGCACCCCATCGACGCCCACTCGACCCAGGTCACACGATCGTGGGGAAAGTTATCTGCGTAACCGAATTGCGGCGACCCGCCAACGGCGTATTTTCATGAGAGTGATCACGTCTACAGCCCAGACCGAATCCACCGACCGCATTCGGAGTGCCACGTTCCGGCAGCGGGTGGTCTCCGCTGACGATGCGGTCAAGTTCATCCATCCCGGTGACACCGTGGCGATCAGTGGTTTCGCCAGCGCCGGCACACCCAAGGACTCGATCGTGGCGCTCGCCGGACGGATCGGCCAGATCCGGTCGACCGGCACGGACTTCACGATCAACCTGCTCACCGGCGCGTCAGTTTCCTCCGACACCGAGCGGTTGCTGTCCGAGGTCGACGGTATCGCGCTGCGCATGCCGTACCAGTCCGAACCGACCGCCCGCGGGCGCATCAACTCCGGCACCATGGACTACGTCGACATCCACCTGTCGCACGTGGCGCAGCAGGTGTGGCTCGGGTACTACGGCAAAGTCGACATCGCGATCGTCGAGGTCTCCGGAATCACCGAGTCTGGGGAGTTGATCCCGGCCGCGTCCGTAGGCAACAACAAGACGTGGCTCGACGTTGCCGAGAAGGTCATTCTTGAGGTCAACTCGGCCATCCCGTCGCACCTGGAGGGCATGCACGACATCTACTACGGCACCGCGCTGCCACCTGACCGCAAGCCGATCGAGATCGCCAAAGCTGATGACCGCATCGGTCAGCCGACCTTCCGCGTCGACCCGGACAAGGTTGTCGCCGTCATCCGCACCCAAACCCCCGACGCGGGCAGCCCTGTGGCCGCGCCGGACGCCGTCAGCCAGGCCATCGCAGATCATGTCCTGGACTTCTTCGCACATGAGGTGCGCGCAGGACGGCTTCCGGCCGATTCCCTCCTGCCGTTGCAGGCCGGTATCGGCAACGTGGCGAACGCGGTCCTCAGCGGCCTCGACCACGGCGGATACCGCGGCCTGAGCTGCTACACCGAGGTCATTCAGGACGGCATGCTGCACCTGATCAAAGAGGGCATCGTCACTCACGCCTCGACAACGGCGCTCGCGTTGACCGACGCCGGATTCCGCGATCTCGAAGCCAACATCGACTTCTATCACGACCGGATCATCCTGCGGCCACAGGAGATCAGCAACCACCCCGAGGTCGTCCGCCGTCTCGGCATCATCGCCATGAACGGCATGCTCGAAGCCGACATCTACGGCAACGTCAACTCGACCCACGTGATGGGCACCAAGATCATGAACGGCATCGGCGGCTCCGGCGACTTCGCGCGCAACGGATTCGTGTCGATGTTCCTGAGCCCATCCACCGCCCGCGGCGGGGCGATCTCCGCAATTGTGCCGATGGTGCCGCACGTCGACCACACCGAACACGACGTCCAGGTGATCGTCACCGAATACGGGCTCGCCGACCTGCGCAGTCTGTCGCCGCGCAAGCGCGCCCGCGTCATCATCGACAAATGCGCCCACCCGGACTACCGTCCGGCACTCGACGACTACTTCCTGCGAGCCCAAGCGGCCACCGGCAGCGGCCAAACACCGCACCTGCTCGGCGAGACGTTCGCCTTCCACCAGCGCTACCTGGCGACCGGCTCGATGAAGTAAATAATCAACGTTGCCGACCGGATAGATACCGCGTCACCGCCAAATATTGCTGGTAGCTCCGGATTCCGGAACCATCAGCAATGTTTGCGCCTGTCTGCCGTCAGTCCGTGTCCTCGAGCCGGTATGCGTCGAACCCTGCCGCGCTGAGTTCGTCGACGCTGAATCCACGCGCTCGGAGATAGTCGGTGAAGAAGGCGGCGCTGAGCTTGCCGGACAGCCGTGCGCTGTTCTCGACCAGGTAGACGCGTTGTTGTGGGAGAACGACTTTCGGTTCGTCGTGCGCGCCGTCGAATGTGATGGTGGTGCCATCGGCGACGACCGCGGCGAACTTCTGTGGCTGGAGCGCCTGCCAGCCGTCGCCAGCCTTGATGCGCACCTCGCCGGCGTCGTCGACAAAAAATCGATGCCCCCGGTTCAGCAGTGGGATGAGGTTGTACCAGAGCAGCAGTAGACCGGGGATGAGCAGGACGGCGAGGGCGTAGCCGCGGGTCCGTTCCAGTTCCGCGTCGTAGAACCCCTTGGTGAAGATCTCGACCGCCCAGCCTTCGATGAAGACCCCGATGTCGGTGAGAACGTCACCGACATCGGCGCGGCCCGACGACAGGTCATAGACGATGGCGCCGGTAGCACCCAAGCCGCCGACGGTGAGGAGCGTGCCCACCAGCAACCACGCCCAATTGGTGCGCGAAGCGAACTCGCCACGCACGTCGGCAGGCACGGTCAGGTCGATCTTTTGGGGACCCATCGGCTTGGCCAGACACCAGACGGTGATCGCAACAGCCACCGCGAGGGCGAGTAACTCCAGTCCGCCGAAGGATACGGTGTCCGACTTCCATATCGCGATGCCGAGGAAGACCAACCACGCGATCCATCGGAGTGCGCGCTGCAAGCCCGAAGGGCGGCGCTTGTCCGTGTCGTCGAGGCGGCCGGGACGTCGACGCGCATCGCTCATATCGCCCCGGTTCGCGGGCGCACTGCACAGCCGAGGGCTGACGCAGCAGCGACCGCAAAGCGTTCGACGGCACGGCCGACGCATGATTCGCACTGATCAGAGTGGGCGCGGGGCACGCCAAGAGCCTAGCACCGACGCCACGGCGATCCAGCTCGCTCTTTGTGACGGCCGACCTCAGCTATCAAGCAAGGTTTGGTGGTCGGAGTTCAGCAGTGGGTTTCCGGTGGTAGCGTCCGCGAGGTGAGGCCCACGCGAGTTGCCGTTGTCGGCACCCTCAACATGGATGTGTTGGATGTGGTCGTGACGGTCGATGGCCAGCCGGGGGCGGAGGAGATGGTCCTTGGGTCGGTGGTGCGGGAACGGTGCGGCGGCAAGGGCGCCAACCAGGCGATCGCGGCGGCATCGGTCGGTGACGGGACATCGGTGGCACTCATCGGCACGGTCGGCCGCGACATCGCCGGCGCGTCGATGCTGGCTAACGCCAAGTCGTTCGGCGTCGACGTCACGTATGTCGGTATCGACGGCGATACGAGCGGACGCACGCTCGTTGAGGTGGATGCCTCCGGTGACAACCGAATCGTGTTTGTACCGGGCGCGAACGCGTTGCTGTCATGCACATCGGTGGTCACCGCGCTGGAAGCTCTCGACCCTGCCGTGGTGCTGACCCAGCTCGAAAGCTCCAGGGCCGTCGCCGAATCGGTGGCCGACTGGTCCGCAGCCCGGGGCAGACGGTTCGTTCTGAACCCGAGTCCCGTCGCCCCGCTGCCTGCACGGGTTCTGTCGCTCGCCGATCCGCTGGTGGTCAATGAGCACGAGGCCCAGGCGTACGCCGACACCGACTCCGACTTCGCAACGGCACTGTTGCGGCTGAGCACTTCGGCGGTGATCACGATGGGCGCCCGCGGCGTCATCGTCGCCACCGGTGACCGGACGTCGTCGATCGCGGTGACACCGGTGCCCGAAGGCGTCGAAACCACCGGCGCCGGTGACTATTTCGCGGGTGTCCTGGCGGCACGGATCGCGTCGGGAGCCGATCTGCACGACGCCGCCGCACACGCGGCCGATTCGGCGACGGCGTTCATCGCCGACCGTCACTTCGGCTAGGAACAGCCGTACCCACACACATCACCACCGAGTCGATCGGCCGCGTATCGCGCATGAGACGCATTGGCGAGCAGCGGGCAGCACCTCCAACCGTTCGGGGTCGATGGGGGACCCGCACGTTTCGCACACCCCGTAGGAACCTCGACCAACACGCTCCAACGCTGCATCGATCTCCTCGACGCGAATCCGGGACCGGGCGAGCTGAGCGACCAACTGACCGCGTTCGACGGCCAGCGTCGTGCCCTCCGGATCGTGTTCGTCATCCGAAGCCTCATCCGACGCCGCCTCAATCACCTCGGACAGCCTCGCCGTCAACGACTCGATCAGCATGAGCGTCCGCGCTTGTTCGGCGAGCAGCGCCTGACGATGGTCGCCCGGATCCGGTCCCGTCACTACTCGGAGACCGCCGCTGAACCTGAAGTCGACAGAGCCACCTGGTCACACGACGTCGTCCGTCCCATTCCGATGCTCCTCACACGATGTGGCGCATACCACACACTACCGGTGGCCTCGGTTGCACACGCCTCTCCGACCCGTGGGGCATGCACCTGGACGCACCCGGTGACAGGCCGCGTGCCGCTCCGGCGAACGGGAACCTACCGGAGGGTTCGTGCCGCTAGAGTCAGACCGGTCGGGTGGTTCGGTAGCCGCTCGGACGAACCGGAACCGAGAGGAACCCTATGACCAAGCTCGCACACCGCCGTATGGCTGTCGCCGCCGGCCTCGCCGCCGTCGCGCTCGTCGCGGCCGCCTGCGGCGATGACGACGGCGACAGCGCATCGCCCAGCGCGTCGACGTCTGTCGTTGTGTCCGAAACATCAACGACAGCAACCGATGTCACATCATCGGCACCGTCGGGTGAATCAGCCACGAGTGAATCGGCAGCCAGCGACGATGCGTCCGCCAACGCGAGCGCCACCGAAGACGCGTCCGCGTCGAAGACGGCAGGGGAGGACTCGGCAACCGAGGTGACGATCACGGGGGCGCAGGGCCGTGAAGTCACGCTGACCGGCCCGATCGCCACCAGATACAAGTCGGCGACCGATGCCGAGAAGAAGGACCTCGGCAAGCCGCTCGACGGCGACCGCAATGCCGGAACTCGCGACAGTGGCGTCGTATATCAGCAGTTCGAAGGCGGCGCGATCACCGCCAAGAACGGTGACGCCGGCACACCCGCATTCATCACCTGGGGCAAGATCCGCGACGCCTGGAACGTTCCGCGCGCGGCCGACGGCACACCGGAGACCACCGGCACCAACGGTTCGGCCGGACCGCTGGGCACGGCCACCAGCGACGAGCAAACCCAAGGCGATCTGAAGGTGACAACCTTCGAACACGGCAAGGTCACCTTCAACACCAAGACCGGCAAGGTCGAGGTCACCGTCAACGGCAAGGTCGTGCCGTCCGGCCTGTAGACCGCTCGCAACAACCAACGGCACCGATGTCCACCAGGATCTCGGTGCCGTTGCTCGTACATGGATATTTCAGATTATCCATACGTCTGGGCAGGGATTTCCGCCTGGGTGAACGAGCCGATAATATACATTATGTTAAGTAAGCGCTCCGCAGCGCTCTACGCCGCAACACTGTTAGTCGGATGACGTCGTCAGGGAACCTTCACCTCACACCGCAGACCTGGGGCCCTGCCTATGCGACGGTCAAGCGTGATGAGCGGCGCATTTGCTAATTCGGCGACCGCGACGTAGCTGGCGTCGTATCCGGACAAGTTGCTGCGGAGTTCCCACACCCGCGAACCGAGAAGCTCGTACGGCCACTGCTCGATCGACAAGTCGAGCAGATCACCGTGGGCCTGCACCGCCTGATCGGCACTGACGACTCCGGCCATCTCTTGTCTGCGAACGATATTGCTTACTTCGAACATCACCAGTTGCGGTGCGAGCAAGCGAGTACCGGACAGTTGCCCAACCGCCCAGCGACCGTCCGGACCGTCGTCGAGCAATAGGGCCACGAGGGCCGAGGCGTCACAGACAACGTCTACCGTCACCGTCGGTCGGCATCTCGTGCGTCGAGGATCGCAGCGGCGTCGACACGAACTCCGGTTGCGGCGACTCGCGTCCGTGCCCGGGCGATCACATCATCAACCTGCGGACGTGTCGCAGACTCCACCAGCATGCCGCGCAAGTACTCCTGCAACGATTTGCCCGCCCGTGCGGCCCGCCCTGCGAGCTCATCGCGCACCGCGTCCGGAACGTCACGAACTGTGATCACCACACTCATGCAGTCATATTAGCTGCATTGTCGGCACTATACAGCTATGGCCGTGGTTGGGACGGCGCCCGTTGTGCGGCTACGTGGCTGCCTTCTTGATACGTGCGCCAAGGGATTCCAGTTCGTCGAGGACCAGGCCCGCGCCCCAGATCTGGTCGCGTTTGCGTGTCGTCAGCGGGTGAATGATGCCGGCCGATTGGAGGCGTTCGATTGCGGCGTACACACTGCTGGGTTTGAGTTCGAGGCGATCGATGACGTCCTCGGCCGTCACCACGGGCACGTTGATCAGCGATCCGACGATCTTGGCCGCAGCGCTGTGGCTTCGAAGCGGACCACTCATCTCACGCCATCTGCCGGGGATGCCGGCCAAGATGCGCGCCGTCTTGCGGGACTCAACCGCAGCGATATGTGAACCTGTCGAGAAGGACCGCATCAGCGGCACCGGATCCCCTTCCCGGTAGGCAGCGAGATCGTCGAAGTAGCGATCACGGTGCGCCACCAGCGCCGACGCCAGTGGCACGACGACCGACGTCGTGACCTTGCGGCGCCGCAGGATGCTATTGATCAACGCTCGCCCGATGCGCCCGTTGCCGTCGGTGAAGGGGTGAATCGACTCGAACTGGGCGTGGGAAATCGCGCACTGGGCCAGGACGGGCACGTCGTTGCGATTGGCGTACGCAATGACGTCGCGCATATACACCTGGACATCGGCGGGTGGCGGTGGGATATAGAGGGCGTCGCGTGGTGAGTAGTGACTCCCCCCGATCCAGTTCTGGACGTCCCGCAGAACCCCGGCATATCGGCGTTCGTCCGCGTCGTCGCGCATCAACTCGCGATGAGCCGCCAGCAAGTCTGCCAGATCGATTCGTCCGCTACCGGTCACCGCTGTCAACAGCTCGTCAGTCGCCGCGGTTGCTCTGACCATGGACGTTGCTGACGGATTCGCGGCAACCCCGTACAGGGCGCGAGCATAGTCTTCGATCCCGGCGTCGATCTCCTCGATTCGTGACGAGGCGACGCATTCTGTACGTAGTAATAGCGTTCCCAGAGCGCCGAGATTGCCGGAGTCCTGCGCATCCAATGCGGCGATCTCCCCCAGTGATGCTTCCATGTCCGCGGCCAGGCCAGCCGGTAGTCGGCAATCGGAGTCGGCGATCATCGGCGGCAGCCTGACCTCGATCTCTGAGGTCATCCGATCTGCACGGCTGCCCGCTCGGGCCTGTTGACGCCAGGGAACGATGCGTCGACCATGTTTCGGCCAGTTCACCGTCTCCTCTTCAGCCATGACCCTCCAAACCCGGAATAGCTACGTCGATATTCCGAGTTTACTTATCAAAGTCGGAATAGTGTTCGCGTAGCAGTGTCAGGGCCAGCCGAAGAGTCCCCGGTGTCGTCCCCATACGTCAGGCAGGCGAGGCGCAGGGAGCGATCGGCGAGCACATCACGGGAGGCCACCCGGGCGGAAGTCTCGGTGTCCACGGCGCCACGCTACTCGGGCTCTCGCTTCGAAACACAGATGAGCGGTCTGTTCACTCCGCGGATGGTGCGGACCTACCTCCCGGTCGATGTGCGTCGTGGTGCTTCGACTGCAGCGCGAGCACGCCGCCGGCGACGAGTGGCGCCGTGGTCGAGGCGACCAGCACCGCGATCTTGGCATGCGCAAGTAAGTCAGGATCTGCGGGAAAGCTGAGTTCGACGACCAGCAACGACACGGTGAAACCGATTCCCGCGAGCAGTGACACTGCCGCGAGATCGCGCCATTGAACGTCATCGTCGAGTTCGCTGTCGGTGAACCGGACGACGAGCCAGGTTGCGCCGAGGATTCCCACCGGCTTGCCCAGCAACAGGCCCAGCACCACGCCCACAGCGACCGGATCGGTCAATGCCGTCGTCAGGCTCCCCTCTCCGCCGACTGTGACGCCGGCCGCGAAGAACGCGAACACCGGCACCGCCAATCCCGCCGACAACGGACGGAAACGATGCTCGAATCGCTCCGCCAGCCCCTTCTGTCCCCCGCCGTTGTCTCCCCCACTGCGCACCGGGACCGCGAATCCCAGGAGAACTCCGGCGATCGTGGCGTGGATTCCCGAAGCGTGCACCAACGCCCAAACCACGACACCCAGCGGCAGGAGCGTTGCCCACGCGGCCCACCATGTGCGGGCAAACCAGCCGGCGCACCGGTGAGCGAGGAAGCAGAACAACGCCAGCGGAACCGCCGCCCCCAGCAATGCCACGCCGTTGACGTGATCGGCGTAGAAGATGGCGATGATCGCGATCGCGATCAGGTCATCGACCACGGCGAGGGTCAGCAGGAACAATCGCAACGCCACCGGCAGCCTCGAACCGACCACCGCCAGCACCGCAACCGCGAACGCGATATCGGTGGCGGTGGGGATCGCCCACCCGCTGCTGCCGGCCGAACCCCGGTTGACCGCGGCATAGATCATCGCGGGCACCACGACGCCGCCAACGGCCGCGACGACCGGGACCATCGCCGTGCGTACCGATCGCAACCGCCCGATCACGATCTCGCGTTTGAGTTCAAGGCCGACGAGGAAGAAGAAGACGGCCAGCAACCCGTCGGCAGCCCACTGCCCGACACTGAGTTCCAAATGCCATGGCGCATAGCCGACGCGAGCATCGCGCAACCCGGAGTACTCATCGGCCAGCGGACCATTTGCCCCGATCACCGCTGCAATCGCAGCTCCGACCAGCAGGAACCCACCGACGGACTCAGCACGCAGAATGTCGTCGATACGCAGAGTCTCCCCGACCGGTCGGCGACCGAACACACGATGCGACGACGAACGACCATTTCGGCCAGACATGGAAAGTCCCTTCAAGTCGACGAAACCACACGCCGACCAGACTTCCCGGCACACCGATGTGAAACTTTACAGACACGTGCCGCGTGGGCCGCGAGTGACAGTCGTGCGGTCGGTCCATCGTCAGGTCGAGGACATCTTCCATGTCTACTCCCCCAGCGCAGGAATCCTTTGACATTGAGGAATGGAAGGCCGATGTCGAGGTCACTCCAGGGGGCGGTCTGCTACGGTCACCGACGAACCAGCCCATAGCGGCGCGCGTATCCGGCCCGGGCGCGGCGATCGGTATCAAGAAGGAACAAGCAATGGTCACGATCTCCACCAACGGTCCGATCTGGACGCTGGACCTCGGCGGCGACGAGAACCGCTTCTCCCTAGCATGGCTCGACAGCATGGACGCGGCACTCGATGAGCTCGAAGCGTCATCGGAGCCCGCAGTGCTCGTCACGACGGCGACGGGCAAGTTCTACTCGAACGGACTGGACCTCGACTGGGTCAGCCAATTCCCCGACAAACTCGAGCCTTACGCCGCTCGCGTCGAATTGTTGTTCGCACGGATGCTGACGCTGGCCGTGCCGACGGTGGCCGCCATCAACGGTCATGCTTTCGGCGCAGGCGCGATGTTCGCGATGGCCCACGACTGGCGGGTGATGCGCGAGGACCGCGGATTCATCTGCTTCCCCGAAGCCGACATCAACATTCCGTTCACACCCGGAATGTCGGCGCTGGTGGCCTGCAAACTGACGCCTCGCGCTGCGGTCGATGCGATGACCACAGCGCGGCGATTCGGCGCCGGCGATGCCGTCGCGGCCGGGCTCATCGACGCCACCACCCCCATTGACGAGTTGCTCGATGTCGCCATCGGTTTCGTCGAGCACCTGGCCGGTAAGGATCGGAACACGTTGGGCACCATCAAGTCCCGGCTGTTCGCCGACACCGTCGCCGCGCTGCGTGCTCCCAGCGCCGACGGCTGAGTCGAGATCCTGGCGTCCTGGACCGTCAGCGATGGGGTGTCAGCGTGAAGGTGCCGACCACGAGGCCGCCCAGGAACGCCGGTCCCCGGTAGCCGCCGTGCCCGTCGCTTCTCATGAAGACCCGGTGGCCCGGAAAGAAGTCGACGTAGCCGCCTGCCGGCGTCGGGTGGATTCGATAGCGTCCGATGAGGACGAGATCGTCGCCCACGACACGTCCGTCGCGTTGCAGCAGCACCTGACCGGTAGACGACAATGTCGTTGACGTGTAGGTGCCGGGCGCGACGTCGGCGGATGCCTGGCCGACGCCACCGAGGAGCATCATGGTCCCGGCCGCCGCTACCGCAGCGGTGGTGCCAACCGAACGAAATCGTCTACGCATCGGCGCTCCCATCAGAGTGGTTGCGTCAGCGTACTCCCGGCGCGTGCGGCCCCGCCAGCAAGGAATGCCTGGCCAAATATGCACGCTGCTGAAGCATTGGTGCCACGTGCGGAGTGATTCTCGATCAGCCGAAGATGCGTGAGGAGATGTCCGCGAACTCGGTGTCGGTCACCACGCCGGCGGCGCGTAAAGCGGTCAGTGCCGTCATCAATTCGTGGGGTCCTCCGGCAGCCGGCGGTGCGGCCGGCGCAACCGGAGCAGCTGCAACCGGGGCCTGGGCAACCGGGGCCTGGGCAACCGGGGCGTGGGCAACGGGGGCTGGGGCAACCGGTACGTGGGCGACCGGAGCAGCTGCTGCTGCTTCCCTTGCGGCCCAGCGGTTCTGCTGCCGCCGCTGGACGCGGCCGTGGACGGAGCTGGCGACGGCAGCCTTCGCTGCGGTGGACAGAAGGCTCATGATCAGTTCTCCTCAGTGTCTTCGAGTACTCGGACCAGGTCGGCGACCGCGACAGGTCCCGCGGACAACACCGATCCGGACTCGCCCGACCAGGTCTCAAGTACGCCCATCAGGGTACGGTCCTCCCAGATCAGGATGATCGCGACACTCCCGGCTTCCATCGCCTCGCCGACCTCGGCGACATCCTCACCGTCGATCAGCTCGGAGGCCGACGCGGCGAAAGCCTCCGCGCCGACGTCGGACGCCTCGACCCAGCGAACGGTGCCGTCCTCGTCCTTGATCACGAATTCCAAGTCGAGAATGTCGATTCGCCCCGACTCATCGAGCGCCCGCAGCGCTTCCAAACCCTTGGTCGGGACGGTGTTACCTGGAAAGGAAACGACGAGATGCGTGACAGGGCCGAGTTCGGCGTCGAAGATCATCCGCGAATAGTACCTATGCGGAACGGCTGTGGGCCGGAATTGTTCACAGTCGGTTCGTGCCGACGCCAACGACCGACACGACCGGCTGCAGGATGTTGAGGGTTCCGCGTCGATCGCGGGCCCGCAGGCATCCGGGTGGGGCACAATTGGCGCATGACCGACCTGCTTGCGGACTTCGACACCGACACGCTCTCCTACGATGGCATGGTCCATCGCTACTACCGGCTGGGGTCGGGTCCGGCGGTCGTCGTGATCGCGGAGATTCCGGGCATCACGCCCAAGGTGATCGAGTTTGCCCGGCGCGTGGTCGAGGCCGGGTGCACGGTCTATGTGCCCTCGCTGTTCGGGGTCGACGGTGCCGGCAAGAAGCCGTCGGCGATGGTGAAAGCACTCGGGACAGTTTGTGTATCAAGAGAATTCACCGTCTTCGCGACGGGTAAGTCTTCTCCGGTGGTGCTGTGGTTACGCGAACTCGCCACCAGAGCCCACGAGGAGTGTGGTGGGCCGGGTGTGGGTGCGGTCGGAATGTGCGTGACCGGGGGGTTCGCGCTGGCCATGGCCGTCGACGATCGAATGCTCGCACCGGTGCTGTCTCAGCCGTCGCTGCCTGTAGCGATCACACCGGGCCGCCGCCGCACCATCGATATCTCGCCCGCGGACCTCGACATTGTCCAGGCGCGGTGTGAGAACGGTCTGCAGGTGCTCGGAACACGTTTCCACTGCGACCAGATGTCGCCTTCCGGCAGGTTCGCCCTTCTTCGCAATCGACTCGGCACCGCATTCATCGGTGTCGAACTGCCGGGCTCCACGGCAAATCCGAATGTGCCGGGCCCACCGCATTCGGTGCTCACCGAGCATCTGATCGACGAACCCGGGCAGCCCACCCGCGACGCCCTCGACCAGGTACTCGCCTTCTTTCAGCAGAAGCTTGGTGTGACCACGACCGGCGATTGAGCCGGGACTCAGCGGACCGGGACGGTAAAGTGTCGCTCCCCCGACGGAATACATCATTTCGTGCAAGCATGTGCCCATGAGTCCGAGTGCACACGATCACGTCACTGATCACGCCCAGTCCATCGCGTATCCGAGTCCGGGTGCACGGGCACGTCAGTACGAGTATTCCGGTCACCCTCACGTGGTCGTGTTGTTCGGTGCGACGGGCGACCTGTCGCGGCGAAAGTTGCTGTGCGGTCTCGGATATCTGGTGGCGTCGGATCTGAATGCGGATATGCAGGTGGTCGGTACCGGTCTGGATGATATGTCCGAGGACGAGTTCCGGGAGTTCGCGCGACGCTCGATCGAGGCTGTCGGCGCCCGGAAACTGACGGCCGAACAATGGGCGAAGTTCGCTCCGCGGCTGCACTATGTGCCCTCGTCGGCCGGTCCGGAAGCATTGGCGGCCAAGGTCATCGACTGTGAGGCCGAACTCGGCGACGGAGTTCGCCGACTGCATTATCTGAGCGTGCCGCCCAAGGCGGCGCCGGCGGTGATCAACACCCTGCGTGAGGCGGAATTGATCGAGCGGTCGCGCGTCATCATGGAGAAGCCGTTCGGCGAAGACCTGGAGTCTGCGATCAGGCTCAACAATTTTCTGCACGAGACGTTCGCCGAGGAGCAGATTTTCCGGATCGACCACTTTCTGGGCAAAGAGGCGGCACAGAACATTCTGGCGCTGCGGTTCGCCAACGGCCTGTTCGAGCCCATCTGGAACCGGAACTTCATCGGGCACATACAGATAGACATTCCCGAGGCCCTCGGTCTCGATGCGCGTGCCGCATTCTACGAACCCACCGGCGCTTACAAGGACATGGTGGTCACCCACCTGTTCCAGGTGATGGCGTTCGTGGCGATGGAGCCGCCGACCGCGCTGGAGCCGATGGCGATCTCGGAGGAGAAGAACAAGGTGTTCCGGTCGCTGACACCGATATTGCCGAGCGATGTGGTCCGGGGCCAGTACCTGGGGTACCGGGACGAACCCGGCGTGCATCCCGAATCCGACACCGAGACGTTCATCGCGTTACGCGCCTACATCGACAACTGGCGCTGGGCGGGTGTCCCGTTCTACCTGCGCACCGGTAAGCGGATGGCAGAGGGACAGCGCATTATTTCGATCGCCTTCAAGGAGGCGCCGAAGTCGATGTTCCCGGCGGGTTCGGGTGTGGGGAGCCAGGGTCCCGATCACCTGACGTTCGACCTGGCCGACGAGTCGCGGGTGTCGTTGTCGTTCTACGGTAAGCGGCCCGGACCGGGGATGCGGCTGGAGAAGCTGTCGATGCAGTTCTCCACTGAGGAGACCAATCGTGCCGACGAGGTCCTCGAAGCGTACGAACGTCTCATTCTCGATGCCATGGCCGGCGACCACACGCTGTTCACCACCGCCGACGGCATCGAATCACTGTGGGACCGTTCCATTCCATTGCTGTCGGATCCCCCGTTGGTCAAGCCGTACGCACCGGGGTCGTGGGGTCCCAATCAGATTCACCAGCTCATCGCGCCCCACGCGTGGCGTTTGCCGTTCGAACGCGGTTGGCGGGCCAAAAAGTAGGCAACGTCAGGACACCTTGTCCGGAATCGGAGTATCGTCACCACCTCGGGCCAGGTCGGGGTGGTGACGGGCCGCGACGTCGGGGTGCGCACGGAGCCGGGCTTTGATCATGTTCTCGCCGAACGTACCCGAGATCGGGTTGTCGGGGTCGTCGGTGACGCCGGGCGCATCGGCTGCCAGATCGGTGGGCAATTCGATCCGCGGCATCGCCGATGAGAGTGCGGGGTTGAAGAAGAACGGTACCGACAGTCGTTCGGTGCCCGGCGGCGGGGACTGAACTCGATGCATCGTGGCCTTGAGATAGCCGTCGGTGGCGTACTCCATCAGCTCGCCGATGTTGACGACGAACGCGTCCTCGACCGGTGGTGCGTCGATCCAGCCTCCGTCGTGCTCGACCTGCAGGCCACCCTTTCCCGGTTCGATGAGCAGTAGTGTGAGTACGCCCGGGTCCTTGTGTGCGCCGACGCCCTGCCGCTCGGTCGCGCTCTCGCGGCCCGGGTAGCGCACGAGTTTCATCAGTGTGGACGGCCGTTCGGCGAACGCATCATCGAAGACGGCGCGGTCGGCGCCCAGGCTCAGGGCCCACTCCCGCATGAGGCTCAAACCGAGTTCACCGCAGCGCTTTTGCCAGTCGGTGATCACTTCCCTGAAGCCGGGCAGTGCGGGCCACTGGTTGGGACCGTCGAGTCGCAGGTATCCGGGATCGTCACCGAGCGAGGGATATTCGGCGGCCAGGTCGATCTGCTCACGCCAGTCGATCGCGCCTTGGGTGTACTCGCCGCCGAAGCGGGTGTATCCGCGGAAGTGTGGGCTCTTGAGCATTTCTACGTCGAACTTGGCCTCCTCCGGCAGCGCGAAGAACGCTCGCACGGTGGCAAATAGCCGTTCGCGTGTCGCACGGTCGATGCCGTGGCCGACGAGATAGAAGAACCCGACCTCGTGTGTCGCTTCCAGCAGTGCGCGGCGAAAACGTGCGCGGCCGGCGTTGTCACCGTCGAGTAACGACATGTCGACGATCGGCAATTCGGTCAGCGTCGTGGTCATGGCTCACTCTCCTCGCCTGTTGCACCGGCGTTCAATGGTCCGTCTCCGACGGTACTGCACCGGCACGCCCACCGAACGCAGCCGAAGGACCCACCTCACCACCAACGGCGCACCGAGTTTGAATGACAACATGCGAGTACGCATGTACTTTTGAGTATGCCCAAGACCATACAAATTCGCGACATCGATGACGAGGTCTACGCCGCGCTCGTCCGCAGGGCGGCCGAGGACGACATCTCGGTCCCTGAACTGCTGCGACGCGAAGCCACCAGACTCGCTTCCCGCCCGACACTGAAAGCGTGGCTGAGCAGGACCGGGCGTCGACCGTCGAATATCGCCACGGACGATGTACTGGCCTCGCTCGACGACTGGCGTGGCGAGTGGCCCGATGCTGGTCGTTGACGCATCGTGCCTGTTCGAGGTGGTGGCGGACTCCCCGCGCGCAGATACGATCGCTGCGCGGATGCTCGCCGACTCCGACCACGCCGCGCCCGAGATCATCGATGTCGAAGTCCTCGGGGTGATCCGTAGCCAGTACCTCAAAGGCCGACTGGATACGACGGCCGCGAATCAGGCGGTGGCCGATCTGCGGGACTGGCCGGGCGAGCGATTCGCACACCGCTGGATGCTCGACCGCGTTTGGGAATTGCGGGATTCGGTCCGGGGCTGGGATGCCTTCTACGTGACGCTCGCCGAGGCCATGAACGCGACGCTGATCACGCTTGACGCCAGGCTGGCACGAGCACCTGGCCCACGATGCGCCATCGAAGTGGTGAGCTGACAGAGTCTGTTCCTGACTGCTTCATCGCAGCCCGTTCATGAGGCGACGGTCACCGGATGCGGTGGAACGCAAGTACCGGAATGACGCGGATTCCCGCCGTCTTCTCCGCGTATTCGGCGAATCCCGGATAGCGGCGGGCCTGCTCGGCGTAGATGCGGTCACGGTCGGCGCCGGTGATCTCGGTGACGGTGACGTCGAACTCCTCGGTGCCGATCTCGGCATGTCCACGGCCCGCTGTGGTGAGGTTGTAGTACCAGGCGGGGTTGGTGGGGGCACCGGCCTTGGACGCGAACACGTACACGGTGTCGGGGTCGGCGTCGTCGGGCAGGTACATCATCGGGGTGACGGACCGCTTACCCGATTTGCGGCCGACGTGGTGTACAAGCACCATCGGTGCGCCCTCGAACCCACCGCCGACCCGGCCCTCGTTGGTCCGGAACTCGTTGATGATCTGCGTGTTCCAGTCGTCGCCCTCGGCCATGGCCCCTCCTGACAGTGTCGGTCACTACTGGTCCCAGTATGGCCGAGCCCGAGCTGATTGTTCCCCATTCGACGACCCAACGATGGTTGAACCCGATCACTTCGGCCGCCGGCTTCTCCGCGACCGGACGATGCGTCATTCGCGCGGCAGCACTGGTGTCGATCGGAAACCGGGCGACGAGCGACAATCCGCACGTCCTCCGCGGACGCGGCGATATCCTCGCCTAAGGCTGCGGCGACGTACAGGCGCAGTCCGCTCCGATCCAGCCCCGAGGAGAACGCATGGTCACGCAAGTTCCCTATGAGCCGACCGTCGACGCACTGGGGGCGCAGTGGGCGACGCTCATCGACCTCGCCGACGGGCTCGACGACGACCAGTGGGGTTCGCCGTCGATCCTGGCCGGGTGGACGGTGGCCGACGTGTTCGCGCATATCGCCGGGACGGAGTGGTCGTTGACCGGACGGACGGTCGAGCCGGTCCGGGCCGTCGGCGAGCTCGACTACGTGCGCAACCCGATCGGTGAACTGAACGAGAACTGGCTCGACCACTACCGGACCCGCACCCGCGACGAATTGATGACGGACCTGCGGGAGGTGACGGGCCTGCGCGCCGATGTGCTGCGCGCGATGAGCGAATCAGACTGGAATGCTGAAGGATTCACTCCCGCGGGGAAGGATTCGCACGGCCGGTTCATGCGCATCCGCGTGTTCGACTGCTGGATTCACGAGGTGGATGTCCGTGACTCGCTGGGGCTGGGCGCCCCGGAGAATCCGGCACCCGCGGGAGTTACCCGGGATGAGATGGCTGCGTCGCTACCGTTCGTGATCGGCAAACGCGCGCAGGCGCCCACCGGCAGCGCGGTAACCATCGACTTCACCGGCATCGCGCCCGCACGGGTGCATGTATCGGTGGGCGAACGCGCCGCTGTGGTGCCTATGCTCGACGGCGATGCGGACGTCGTGATCCATGTGGACATCGCCGACTACGCCCGGCTGATCGGTGCGCGCACCACCGCCGATCCGGCGTCGGTCACCGTCGAAGGCGACGAGGAACTCGGTGGGCGGGTGGTGGCCAACCTGCACTACCTGATCTGACCGGGCAGGGTCGTACAGTGGGGCGAACCCCCGGACTACACCCGGAGGCCGGCATCCCAGGAAGGGGCCCCGATGGCCAATCAGCGAGCGCAAGTCGTCATGACCGACGATGAGGTCGAGCAGTTCTTGCAGGAAGGACGGACGGCGACGCTGGCGACGAACGGCCCCAATGGATTCCCCCATCAGGTGGCGATGTGGTATGGGTTCATCGACGGCAAGGTCTGTTTCGAAACCAAGATCAAATCCCAGAAGGCGGTCAATCTGCTGCGCGACCCCAGACTGAGTTTCAGCGTGGAGGCCGGCGACACCTATGACCAGTTGCGCGGGGTGGCGATCGACGGGACGGCGCGCATCGTGTATCCCGACGGACCTGAATACTGGCCGGCGGCGATCAGCGTGTTCGAGCGTTACCAGGCTCCCTACACCGAGGAGACGAAACCAGCTGTCGAGTTCATGATGACCAAACGGGTCGTGGTCATCGTCGAGCCACGTCGAGTCCGGTCCTGGGATCACCGCAAGCTGATCTGAGACCGGCCACACCGACACGTCTACAGGCCCCCGGGAATCGATTCTCGGGGGCCTGTCCTGTTGTGCGACGGCGATCAACCCCGGCTGCTTGACGTGATGGCCCTCACAGCATACGGTCATACATCATTCACTGAACGTATGACCGTATGACCGGGAAAGGTGGGCAGATGAGCCTGGGTAAGAAGGCGGTAGTGCTCGGCGGAAGCATCGCCGGTATGTGCGCGGCGGGAGCCGTCGCGCCCTACTTCGATGAGGTGGTCGTCCTCGAACGCGACGTCATCGCCGACAACATGGAGCACCGGCGCGGCGTGCCGCAGAGCAAGCACCCGCACTTCCTGCTCAACTCGGGCCGCCGCGCGATGGACACGCTCTTCCCCGGCTACGAGGACGACCTCATCGAGGCCGGTGGCATGCACCTGATGCCGTCGGTCTCCGCGGCACACTGCGAAGGCGCGGGCTGGATTCCACGCGCGGAATCGACGATGAGCATGGTGTACGCATCGCGGCTGCTCATCGAACGGGTGCTGCGCAACAAGCTCGCCGACGTCGCCAACATCACCGTCCACGAAGGTGTCAACGTCACCGGCCTGGAGACGGTCAACGGTGGCAAGCCGGGCGGTGCGGTGACCGGTGTGTGGCTCAGCGGCGGCGCCGAGGGCCCCGGCAAACGGCTGATCGAGGCAGACCTGGTCATCGACACGCTCGGCCGTGGGTCGGCCGTGTCGGCCTGGCTGGAGAAGGCCGGCTGGCCGGCGCCACCCATCCAGTCACTCGACGCGGGCTGCACCTACACCACGCAGTGGTTCCAGAAGCCTGCCGAGCGCCCCGACGACTGGTGGTGGCACCACATGTCGATCATGCCGTCCGGTGAGACCGGCCCGCACCCGGTCGAGCACGAGTTCATCAGCCAGATCTTCCCCATCGAAGGCGACCGGGTGCTGGTGACCATGGGTTCGTGGGGACATCCCATGCCGCGCAAGGAAGACGAGTTCATCGAGACCGCGCGACGACTACGCGCCCCCGCCTTCGCCCGCGCCGTCGAACGCTGCACTCCGCTGTCGAAAGTGTTCGTCACCAAATCGACCGGCAACATGCGGCGGCGCTACGACAAGCTCGACAACCCGCCCGTCGGCCTGCTGGTCATCGGCGACGCCATCTGCGGTTTCAACCCGTTCTACGCGCAAGGCATGAGTTCGGCCGGCAAGTGCTCGGTGCTACTCGGCGAGATGCTGAGCAAGCAGACCTCCGCCATCGAGCCCGGCTTCTACCGCAGCTACTTCGCCGAACAGTCCAAGCTGCTCGACGACATCTGGACGCTGGCGCTGGCCCGCGACCGTGGCTTCGCCAACGCCACCGGCACCGATATCGCCCCGGCCTGGCAGCAACGTCTCACCCAACGACTGAGCTGGCCGTTCTTCAACCTGCTGTCGGCGGCCACCCGCGAGGACAAGTACCTCGAAGCCCATTTCACCGCGGTGTTCAACCTCGACGAGTCGGTGACCGAGATGGTGCGCGACCCGAAGTTCCTGGCGGGCATGGCCAAGTTCGCCGTCAAGAAGGCGTTCAGGCGTAACAAGCTGCCGATCGGATTCGATCAGACGCTCGACCCGCCATCGCAGATCTACCGTGACTTCGAGCCGCACCCGGGTGGTCCGGCGACGGTGATCGAACGGCCTGCCAAGACGTCTGCGACACCCGAAGCCTCGCCGGTGGTCTGAGTACCGAACACGTGTCGGGCCTGCCGTCTCCGGCACTGCGGCAGGCCCGGACCGACCCACATTTCGTTCACCATCGAGGAGCACTTTCATGGCAGTGTGCGATCCGGACACCCCGGCGTATGTCATCACCCGATATCTGGGCTTTATCTGCGAGGACGCCAATCCGGTTGCCGCGCTGCGTAATCCGTTCGGCCTGGAGAACTGGACGCTGCCGGTTCTCGAGGTGACGATCATCGTCGGCGCAGTCCTTGCGCTGGTGCACGCGATCCGCAGGTTGCGCCGCGACAATGACCCCACCAACCTCGCGCTGTGGCTCGGTTCGCTGGTATATCTGTTCGTGATCGAACCGCCCCTGTACTTCCCCGAGTGGTTCGGGATGCAGGACGCGATGGGATTCATGTTCGCGCACAACGTGTTCACGGTCGATTTCATGTACGACCGGCTGCCGCTGTACATCGTGTGCTTCTACCCGGCGCTCAGCCAGGTGGCCTATGAGATCGTGCGGGCGTTCGGCTTCTTCGACGGCACCAAGCAGGGTGCACTCAAGGGCGCGGTGACCGTTGCATTCGTGTACCAAGTGTTCTATGAGATCTTCGATCAACTTGGGCCGCAACTGAAGTGGTGGGCCTGGAATGTGGATGATCCGTTCTATGGCAACACCGCCGCCGATCTCGGTAACCCGGCCGCGGTTCCGCTTCTCGCCTCGGTCCCACTGAACAGTGTGTGGTTGTTCGCGTCCGTCTCGTTCGGTGTGCTCACCTACGTCAGCGCCCGGCTCATCGCCAACCCGACGCTGGCCGGCAACGCGCCGCGCGGTCTGTCGCTGGCATGGCGCATCGTGGTGTCCGGTGTGGTGGCCGTGATCAGCATGCCGCTGATGGGAATCCCGGCGTCGGTGTTCGGTCGCGGTGAGGGTGCCAACCTCACCGGGCAGGCGATCGTGCTGGGCATCGAGATCGTCGCGTTGTGGCTGGTCGGTCTGTACCTGCTCGGTACTCAATGGCGGAAGATGCGATCGGCACCGGCAGCACAGGCACCCGCGCGCACGGCGCGGCCGTTCCTGCTCGTGTTCCCGTTCCTGTTCCTGGGCGTGCACACCGCGCTGTGGATCAGCGCGCTACCGGCCTATTTCGGCGCCACCGACGGGGTCACCGACGACGGCACGCCGATCGGCAGTCTCCCCTACGTCGTCGCCTGTCTGGTGGTCGCGTCCGGAAGTCTGTTGGCCGCACTGGCTCTCGGCCGCGATCGGGCCACGCCGGAGCAGACCGCGACCGCCGGCGACTCAGGTGCCCGGCAGCCAGTCGAACAGGTGTGAAAGTATGGGCGAATGAGAACTCGCGGTTGGCAGGGCAACCTACCGTCCGATTCCGAGGAGGCCCGCACCCGCATTCTCAACGCCGCGATCGCGTCGGTCGAGAAGCACGGGGTCAACAAGACCACCCTCGCCGATGTGGCGAACGAACTCGGCGTCACCCGGCAGACCGTCTACCGCTACTTCTCGTCGGTCAACGACATGCTCGCGGCCGTGGCCCAGGCCGGTGCCGCGGACTTCCTCGACGGGATGCGCCGGGACCTGGCGCACGTCACCACCGTCGACGGCGCCATCGTCGAGACAATCCTGTACTGCCTCAACCGGTTACCGGACGAACCGTCGATGGGCCTGTTGCTACGGGCCGGGCAGACCGAACTGTTCACCCGTGAGGCGACGTCGGAAAGCGGCATCTCCCTCGGCGCGCAGATGCTGGGCCGGCTGCCGGTGGAGTGGGCCGAGAACGGCTATGACGACGAGGCCATGGCCGGTCTGGCCGAGCTGGTGATGCGGGTATTCCTGAGCCTGCTGCAATACCCGACATCACCACCGCGTTCCGACGACGAACTGCGCGAGTTCATCAGCCGTTGGGTGTGCCCACCCGCCCGGGTTCACAGATAGCGGCGAGAACACGCTCAATCCAGGCAGAACTCGTTGCCCTCCGGATCGGCCATCACGATGAAACCGGTCTCCATCGGCGGAGCCGGCTCGAACCGTTCGAGCCTGCGGGCGCCGAGCTCGATCAACCGCAGGGCCTCCGCCTCGAGCGCGGCCATCCTGTCGCCGCCGGTCAGGCCCGGTGCCGCCCGCACATCCAGATGCACGCGATTCTTGGCGCTCTTGCCCTCCGGAACCCGCTGGAAGAAGATCCGCGGACCGGCCCCCGCGGGGTCGACGACCGCTGATCGGCTGTTGCGGTGCTCGGGCGGCACACCGAACGCGTCGAGAGCCGCATCCCAGGTGGCGAATCCGGGCGGCGGTCCCTGCACCTCGTAGTGCAGGACCTGCGCCCAGAATCCGGCGAGCGCAGCCGGATCGGCGCAATCAAAGGTCACCTGAATCTCCAGGCCCATCGCACACTCCCCTATGTCGTGATTGTTCTTAGTGGCAAGCTCAAGTATTCATGCCAAACAGGTCAGTCTCTGTCCTCAACCGCGCGACCGGGCCCGATACCCTCGAACCATGCGCATCGGTGTGTACATCATCCCCGACCATCCGTGGCAGCAGGCGCAGCACGAGTGGCGGCGTGCCGAGGAGATGGGTTTCGATCACGCATGGACGTTCGATCACCTGGTGTGGGGTTCGCTGCCGGACAACCGCTGGTTCTCGTGTATCCCGACACTGACCGCTGCGTCACTGGTGACCAACCGAATCCCGTTGGGCGCCTTCGTGATATCTCCCAACTTCCGCCATCCGGTGCCGTTGGCGCGGGAGTTGCAGACCCTCCTGGACATCGCGGGTGATCGGCTGCTGATAGGCCTCGGCGCGGGCGGTACTCCCGACGACCTGATCCTCGGTCAGCCGCCGGTGACCGCCCGCGAGCGGGTCGACCGGTTCCAGGAGTTCGTGCGGCTGCTCGATCTCGCGCTCACCGATGACCACGTGACGTTCGCCGGCGAGTACTACAGTGCCATCGACATGCGGCTGGCCGGCGGATCGGTCCGGGAGCGGATTCCGTTGCTACTGGCCGGAAACGGGCCGCGCTCTGTGCGGTTCGCCGCCCGTCACGGCGATGGCTGGATCACCACCGGAACCCAGGCGGGCAACATCGAGGACTGGTTCGCCGGAGTTGCACGCAGTGTGCGCATCCTCGACGACACCCTCACCGGCCGGCCCGGAGGCGACCGGTTTCCCCGCTATCTCAGCCTGACCTGGGCGCCGCACGACCCCCTCACGAGTGCGGGGGCGCTCGACGATCTGATCGGGCGAGCCGCAGGACTCGGTTTCACCGATGTCGTCATTCCCTGGCCCCGGACCAGCCGGCCACACGTGGCCTCGATGGAAACATTCGAGGCCACGCTGGCGGAGGTGCTGCCGAGATGGCAGGTGCCGGGCGTGCTCTAGTGCACGACCAGCACCGGGCACGGCGCCACCTGCAGTACGGCCTGTCCGGTCGAACCCAGCAGCAGGCCCCGGAAGCCCCCTCGGCCTCGGCTGCCGACGACGATCAGTTGGGCATCGCCGGCCGCACCGACGATGGCCGGTGCCGCGTCACCGGCGACGATCGCCGACTCGACCTCGACGTCGGGATAGTCCTCGCTGTGGCCGGCGAGCTGCGAGCCCAGTGATGCGGCGGCCTCGTCGTTGAGCCGACGCAGGGCTTCCTCACCCTGCCCGTAGAAGGCACCACCGGCGAATCCGCCATAGCTGTGCACGGCAACCAGCGTTGTTCCTCTGGTGTCGGCCGCCTGGAAGGCGTGCGTGACGGCCTCGGTCGATATCGGCGAACCGTCGACACCGACAACGACAGGGCCGGACTCGGGAGCCTGCGGTCCGACGACGGCCACCGGGCAATTGCCGTGTGCGGCGATGTCGCTGCTGACCGATCCCAGGAGCAGGCCGGCGACACCGCCCAGCCCGCGGCGACCGACCACGATCATGCGGACGCGGCTGGATAGTTCCCGCAGCACGAGGGTGGGTTTGCCGTCGATCACCTCACCGTCGATCGACACGCCCGGTGCCAGTTCCACAGCCAGGTCGAGAGCGACGTCGACCGCTCCCTGCGCCAGATCGCGCCGCGCCTCGACGTACTGTTCGGCCTCGACCCAGCCCTCGACGTTCTGGCCGATCGGCGCCGTGAACGGTGCCACCACCGACACGATCGTCAGCGCAGCATGCGCACGGACCGCCTCGGCCGCCGCCCAGCGCACCGCTGCCAGCGCCTCGTCGGACCCGTCGACCGCCACCGCGATCGGTGCATTGTTCGTCGTCACCATCAGCCCCTTTGCTTGTGGATTCGGTTGGGTGCACCCAGCACGGGTGGACCCACCAGACTGTACGCCGCAAGGCTGCGACGACACTGTGTTCAGTCGGCGTGTGCCCATTCCGGGGGACGCCGCGACCTGCGGCCGCCGCCGCGAAACTTCAGCCCAGGGTGCTGATCACTTCGTCGAGCACAGCATCCAGCAACACCTTGCGCTGCTCGCCGTTCGACAGGTCCTTGACCTCGATGGCACCGTCGGCGATCTCACGATCACCGAGCACCAGCGCGAGCCGCGCACCTGAGCGGTCGGCGGCCTTCATCGCGCCTTTGAGGCCACGATCGCCGTAAGCCAGGTCGACGCTGACGCCGGCCGCACGCAGACGGCCGGCCAGCGCGACCAGCTCGGCTTTGGCCGCCCCACCCATCGGGACTCCGAACACCTGACAGCGGGCGGCCTCGGCATCGGCGACGCCCTCGGCCCGCATCGCGAGCATGGTGCGGTCCACGCCGATACCGAAACCGATACCCGACAGGTCCTGCTTGCCACCGATCTGCCGCATCAGGCCGTCATAGCGGCCACCGCCGCCGATGCCGGACTGGGCGCCGAGACCGTCATGGACGAACTCGAACGTGGTCTTGGTGTAGTAGTCCAGGCCCCGGACCAGGCGCGGATTGATCTCGTACGGCACGCCGAGACGGTTCAGATGCCCGAGGACAGTATCGAAGTGTTCGCGTGCCGCGTCGCTGAGGTAGTCGATGAGCAGTGGCGCGTCGGCGGTGGCCGCCTTGATCTCGGGACGCTTGTCGTCGAGTACCCGCAGCGGATTGATCTCGGCGCGTTTGCGGGTCGATTCATCGAGGTCGAGCCCGAACAGGAACTGCTGCAACGCCTCCCGGTAGCGGGGTCGCGATTCGTCGTCGCCGAGCGAGGTGATCTCCAGCCGGAAGCCGGACAGGCCCAGGCGCCGGTAGCCTTCGTCGGCGATGGCGATGACCTCGGCGTCGAGCGCCGGATCGTCGACACCGATGGCCTCCACACCCACCTGCTGCAGCTGCCGGTAGCGGCCCTCCTGCGGCTTCTCGTAGCGGAAGAACGGACCGGCGTAACAGAGTTTCACCGGGAGCTGGCCGCGGTCGAGGCCATGCTGGATGACCGCACGCATCACCCCGGCCGTGCCTTCGGGCCGCAGCGTCACCGAACGTTCGCCCCGGTCGGCGAAGGTGTACATCTCCTTGCTCACCACGTCGGTGGATTCACCGACGCCACGCGCGAACAGTCCGGTGTCCTCGAAGATCGGCAGTTCGATGTGCCCGTACCCGGCACGGCGGGCGGCGTCGGCCAGCGTGTCGCGGACGCGACGGAAATCCGCCGAGGCGGGCGGAAAGTAGTCCGGGATACCTCGTGGTGCCTGAAACTCGGCGCTCACAGTCCGAATCGTCCCTTCTTCTCGGTCCCGATCCCGAGGAGGAACGGGTTGGTGGCGCGTTCGCGGCCGATGGAGGTCTGGGGTCCGTGGCCGGGTAGCACCTGAGTCTCGTCGGGTAGCGGCAGCAGCTTCTTCTCGATGGATTCGAGCAACTGATCGTGGTCGCCGCCGGGCAGATCGGTCCGGCCGATCGACCCGGCAAACAATACGTCGCCGGAGAAGCACACCGGCACCGTTGTGGTCACCTGCCCCGAGTCGTGCCCGTCCTCGTCGGCAGGCACCTCGACGTCGATGCCGAGCAGCACCGAACCCTGGGTGTGACCGGGGGCCAGGTCGACGGTGAACCGCATCCCGGCGATCTCGACGTTCTCGCCGTCGGCGAACTCGACAACCTGGCGTGGTTCGGTGAACTCGGTGTCGCCGATCAGCTGTCCCAACGCACGCCCGAGGCCCATCCCAGGGTCGGTGAGCATGGGCCGGTCGGCTGTGTGGATGTAGGCCGGGATGGCGAATTCGTCACACAATTCGGTGGCGTTCCACGTGTGGTCGAGATGTCCGTGCGTCAGCAGTACCGCCGCGGGGGTGAGGTCGTGTTCGGCCAGCAGCGCCCTGACCTGGGGCGCGGCATCCTGACCGGGGTCGATGATCACTGCCTGCCCGCCGGGCTGCGGGGCGAGCAGATAGCAGTTGGTCTGGAACATTCCGGCCGGAAATCCGGTGATCAGCATCGGCTCATTGTCGCAGGGGGATCGGTGGCCGGGTCCGGCGGGTACGGCGCGCCGTACCCGCCGTTCCTTACTCTCAGGTACTGCTGGCAAACTGGCGAGTCGAGTATGCCGACGTCCACAGGAGGGTTCACCAGCGTGTCGACCAACGAGGAGCGCCGACAAGCGGCCAAACGCAAGCTCGAGGAGCGTTTGGAAACCGAGCAGCGCGCCGCACGCAAACGCCGGATGACCATCATCGGTGTGTCCGTCGCGATCGTCGTCATCGTGGCGGGCACGATCACCGGTCTGGTGGTCAAGAAGGTGTCCGACGACCGCGAGAAGGAACGCTGGACCGCGTGCGCGTGGGGGCCGCAGGAAGATCCGAAGGCCCAGCCGGTCGATCCGCCGGAGCAGATCCCGGCCGAGCAGCGCGACGAGTACCGCAAGCAGGTCGTCGAGTACAACAAGCAGATCCAGGACTACCTGGCCAAGAAGCGGCCAGCCCCCAAGCCCGGTGACAAGCAACTCAAGAAGGGCACGCTGGCGGCAGTGTTCGAAACCAGCCAGGGCTCCATCCCGATCACGCTCAAACGCGACTCGGCCCCTTGCAACACCGGTGCGATCGAGCATCTGATCCGCGGCAAGTTCTTCGACGACTCGTCCTGCCACCGGATGACGGCCAGCACGTCGCTGAAGGTGCTCCAGTGCGGCGACCCGACCGGCACCGGCATGGGTGGTCCCGGCTGGACCAGCCCGGACGAGCCGCCCACCGATCTCAAGCCGAGCGGCGCACCCAACGCGATGGGTCAGCAGGCCGTCACCTACCCGCGCGGCACGATCGCCATCGCCAACAACGGCCAGGCCAATTCGGGGTCGAGCCAGTTCTTCCTCGTGATCGGCGACAGCACGCTGCCCTCGGACTACGCGGTGGTGGGCACCGTGGACGAGGCCGGGCTGGCGGTGCTCGACAAGGTGGCCAAGGGCGGCATCGTGCCCGGCGCCTCAGGCAGCAAAGAGGACGGCGCACCGAAGCTGCCGGTCAAGATCACCACCGCCACCGTCAAGAACTGACGGCACCACCCCGCCGATCGAGGTGATCGGCGGGGCTCGGCGGACCTAGGCTGCGGAGGTGACGCGGTAGACGTCGTAGACACCTTCGACGTTGCGCACCACGTTCAGCACGTGGCCGAGGTGTTTGGGGTCGCCCATCTCGAAGGTGAACTTGCTGACGGCCACCCGGTCGCGGCTGGTGGTGACCGATGCGGACAGGATGTTGACGCGTTCGTCGGCCAGTACCTTGGTGACGTCCGAGAGCAGCCGGTGCCGGTCCAGTGCCTCAACCTGGATCGCGACCAGGAACACCGACTCCGGTGACGGCGCCCAGGTGACCTCGATGATCCGCTCGGGCTGCTCGCGCAGCGCTGCCGCGTTGGTGCAGTCGGTGCGGTGCACGCTGACCGAGCCACCGCGGGTCACGAACCCCATGATCTCGTCGCCGGGGACCGGGGTGCAGCATTTGGCGAGCTTGGCGACCACGTTCTCGATGCCGGACACGATGACCCCGGCATCGCCGCCACGGCGGCCACGGGTCGGCAGCGTCGACGGTGTCGAGCGTTCGGCGATCGCGTCGACGGCGTCGTCGATGCCGCCGAGGATCGCGACCAGCCTGTTGACGACGTGCCGGGCCGAGACATGGTTCTCGCCGACCGCCGTGTACAGGCCGCTGACGTCGGCGTAGCGCAGTTCCTTGGCGATCGCGGCCATCGACTCGGCGTTCATCAGCCGCTGGATCGGCAGGCCGCCGCGCCGGACCTCCTTGACGATGGCGTCCTTGCCGGATTCGAGCGCTTCCTCGCGGCGTTCCTTGGCGAACCACTGCCGGATCTTGGCCTTGGCTCGTGGGGACACGACGAAGCTCTGCCAGTCGCGGCTCGGTCCGGCGTTGGGTGCTTTGGAGGTGAACACCTCCACCACCTCACCGTTCTCCAGGGTCCGTTCGAGCGCGACGAGGCGGCCGTTGACCCTTGCGCCGATGCAGCGGTGGCCGACCTCGGTGTGGACGGCGTACGCGAAGTCGACCGGTGTGGATCCCGCCGGAAGGGTGATCACATCACCCTTCGGAGTGAAGACGAAGATCTCCCGCGACGCGAGGTCGAACCGCAACGATTCGAGGAACTCGCCCGGATCCGCGGCCTCCCGTTGCCAGTCGAGCAGTTGGCGCATCCACGCCATGTCGTCGACCTCGGCGATGTCGGACCTCTTGCTGCCGCCCTTGGATTTGTAGCCGCTCTCCTTGTATCGCCAGTGCGCGGCGATACCGAATTCGGCGGTGCGGTGCATCTCCTGCGTGCGGATCTGCACTTCGAGGGGTTTGCCCTCGGGACCGATGACGGTGGTGTGCAGGGACTGATACACCCCGTAGCGTGGCTGCGCGATGTAGTCCTTGAACCGCCCGGCCATCGGCTGCCACAGCGAATGCACCACACCGACCGCCGCGTAGCAGTCGCGGACCTCATCGCACAGGATGCGCACACCCACCAGATCGTGGATGTCGTCGAAGTCGCGGCCCTTGACGATCATCTTCTGATAGATCGACCAGTAGTGCTTGGGCCTTCCCTCGACGACCGCGGTGATGCGGGTGGCGGCCAGCGCGTTGGTGATGTCGGCACGTACCCGCGCCAGATAGGTGTCGCGCGAGGGTGCCCGATCGGCCACCAGACGCACGATCTCCTCGTACTTCTTGGGGTGCAGGATGGCGAACGAGAGGTCTTCCAATTCCCACTTGACCGTGGCCATTCCGAGCCGATGTGCCAGCGGAGCAATGACTTCCAGCGTTTCACGGGCCTTGCGGGCCTGCTTCTCCGGCGGCAGGAACCGCATCGTGCGCATGTTGTGCAACCGGTCGGCGACCTTGATGACCAACACGCGCGGATCGCGGGCCATCGCGATGATCATCTTGCGGATGGTCTCGGCCTCGGCGGCACTGCCGAGGGCCACCTTGTCGAGTTTGGTGACACCGTCGACCAGGTGCGCGACCTCGGTGCCGAACTCGGATTCGAGTTGTTCGAGCGAATAGCCGGTGTCCTCGACGGTGTCGTGCAGCAGGGCGGCTATCAGGGTGGTGGTGTCCATGCCGAGGTCGGCGAGGATGGTGGCCACCGCGAGCGGATGGGTGATGTAGGGGTCACCCGATTTGCGGGTCTGACCGGCGTGACGTTCGTCGGCGACATCGTAGGCGCGTTGCAGTTTCGCGATATCGGCCTTGGGATAGATGTCGCGGTGCAGAGTCACCAGCGGTTCCAGGACCGGACGCACCTGGCTACGGGTCGCGGTCATCCTGCGTGCCAGACGTGCCCGCACGCGGCGCGAGGCCGACGATGGTACAGGCTCCTCACGCACCACAGTCTCGGTCCGCTCAGGTGGTACCTCCGGTGCCGAAGGATCGGCCGCGTCGGCCGGCGCCGCCACGGTGTCTGTGTCGTCTGCCATCGCGTCCTCTCTGAAAGGCTGTAGATCGCCGGCTCGCAGTGTCCCGGCCGGTCGTCAAAGTCTAGTCCGCGACCAGAGCATGCACCTCGACGTCGGAGCCGATGCCCCGGGCGATCGTGGCCCTGCCGCCCAGCGCCGTCAGCTCCATGATCACCGACACCCGCACCACATGCGCGCCGGCGGTACGCATGAGTGTGGCCGCGGCGACCGCGGTGCCACCGGTGGCCAGGACGTCGTCGATGAGCAGCACCCGCCGTCCTGTCAGGTCGAGGCCGTCGGCGGGGATCTCCAGCGCCGCGCTACCGTATTCGAGGTCGTAGGTGACGGTGTGGACGGGCGGCGGCAGTTTGCCCTGCTTGCGGACCGCCAGCACACCGACACCCAGTTCACGGGCGACGGCACCGCCAAGCAGGAATCCACGGGCATCGATGCCGCCGACGAGGTCGATATCGGGGCAGCCATGTGCCAGGGCGGTGATGATCGAGGCGAAGGCGCGCGATTCGGCGAGGACAGGCGTCAGATCCTTGAACTGGACACCCGGGCCGGGGAAGTCCGCGACGAGCCGGGTGTGGGCCGCGATGGCCGCACGCGCCTCATCGAGTGTGTGATGCGCTGTGCTGCCGGCCGGCCGGTCATCCGAGGGGGTCACGGGCGAACTGTAGCAAGACCGGCAGCATCCGGTACGTCGGCCGAGCGGCTCATTCGGTGAGGGACCAGCGATCCATGTTCCAGCCGGTCCCGTTGCGGCCGTGGCCGGGAACCACGTGGGCGACCCGGCCACCGGAGCGGTACACCCGGGGCGTGACGACCAGCGGGATCGACATCATCGACGACCAGGCGCCGGTCTCGATGGTGCGGACGGCATCGAGCTGACCGGTGGCGGAGGTCACCACGCTCAGCGTGTCGACCGCCTGCGACACCTGGGGGTCGTCGGCGCCGGCGAGGTTCAACGGGTCTCCGGCACGTAGCCGGTATGAGTCCCGGATCGGGCTGGCCGCGCCGGTCGCGGCAAATCCGGAGCCGCTGCTGATCAGCAACGCGTCGGCCCGTTTACCCAAAGCGGTCGGCGCGAGGTCGTCGGAGCCTACGTCGGTCACCTCGATCCCCGCCTTGCGGCACGATCCGGTGATCGCGGCGACCAGCGCCTGGTCGCGGGCGTGGGGCGTGCGGTAACCGATCCGGACCTTCGCCCGGACGCCGGTGCCGGCGCTCGAGCTGACGCCCTGCGCACCCGAGGCCGCGGCCTGACCGAGCAGTTCGCGGGCACCGATGATGTCCGGGCGTGCGTAACGCAGGCCGACCTGACCGTTGAGCTGTGCGGCCAAACTGTCGCCCGGCACCTGGGTGCGCAGATTCCACACCGGCGAACCCGCACCGAATTGTGTGGCTATGGCGGGCCGGGGCACGCACAGCGCGAAGGCCTGACGTACCCGGACATCGGAGAACACCCCACGCTGGGACAGCACCAGCTCGTCGATCGACAACGACGTCGTGGCCACAGGCCCAGCGGAAGCCGGGGCCTTGCTCGTGGCCGAGTTGGAGATCTCACCGTCGACGATGCCGTCCGCGACATCGGCGACATCGAAGTCTCCTGAGGTCAACGCCGCCAGATCGTGGCGTGCCCCCCGGATGGCGATGCGCGTGGCGGCCGGGGCATCGCCCCACCATTTGTCGTTGGGGACCAGGACCAGACCTTCGGCGGGGTCGGCGGCCGAGATCCGGAACGGGCCCGACGCCGGAAAGTCGGCCGGCTCCAGTTCACCGTTGGGGAACGTGAACCCCGTGTTCCAGGCCTTGGCGAGTTTGCCGATCCTGGCGGGATTGCCGCCGCGGATGGCGGCGACGACATCGGCGACCCCGGCCTTGCGTGCGACGACGTGCGCCGGCAGCAGGGTCCCGGCACCGAACAGCGACAACCAGTCCCGGTAGACGCGGCCCGCCGCGAAAACGACGGTGGCGGTCTTGGCGCCGGCCCGGCAGTCGACGTTCCGGACGTCGCGGTACCCGGCAGTGGTCGCCGGTGTGAAACCGGGGAAGCGCCCGCTCATCGCAGCCCATGCCAGCAGCAGGTCGTCACAGTCCATGGGGGTGCCGTCGGAGAACACCGCCTGCGGCGAGAAGACGTACCGGAGGGTGAGCGGTGCCTGCGAGATGGCGGTGACCGTACCCACGTCGCGGTCAGGCATCACCTGACCGTTGTTGCCGAGCAGACTGAACCCGGGCAGCACCCGTGTCACGGCCATCAGCGCACCGTCGGAGTTCCCGGTCACGGTATTGGCGTTGTAGGTGGTCAGGCCCGCATCGACGACATAGTCGATGGTGGGTGGCCGGGTCTCCCCCGAGCAGGCGGTCACCACTCCGGCACCGGTGACGAGGCCGAGCACCAGGGCGAGCAGACGCACGACGGTCCGTCCGGGTCTTGCTGTCATACCGGCGACGTTATCGGTTCTGACCCCGGCTCCTGCGCTTCCCGGCCGGTACGGCCGTGTCGCGGTCGTCGGACTGCGCCCGCCGACCCGCCCGCCCGGCGCTCGTGCGACGTTCGGCGAGCTCCGGTTCACCGGCCTCGATGCGGGCACGGCGGGCCAGCACCTTGCCGGTGTGTGCCTTGACGTCCGAGCGCATCTCCTTGAGCGTCACCAGCAGCGGCGCGGCCAGGAAGATCGACGAATAGGTGCCGACGAGCACGCCGACGAACTGGATCAGCGCCAGGTCCTTGAGGGTACCCACGCCCAGCAGCCACACGGCGATGATCATCAGCGCGATGATCGGCAGCACCGAGATGACGGTGGTGTTGATCGAGCGCATCAGGGTCTGGTTGACGGCCAGGTTGGTCTGTTCGGCATATGTGCGTCGCGTGGTGCGCAGGAAGCCGCGAGTATTCTCGGCGACCTTGTCGAACACCACCACCGTGTCGTAGATGGAGAAGCCGAGGATGGTCAGCAAGCCGATCACCGTCGCCGGCGTGACCTCCCAGCCGACGATCGAATAGATACCGGCGGTGAACACCATGTCCAGGAACAGCGACGCCATCGCCGCGATCGACATCTCCCGATCGAAGCGGACCGCGATGTACACGAACACGATCACCAGGAACACGACGAGCGCGATCAGCATCTTCTTGGTGATCTCCCCACCCCAGGTGGAGCTCACATCCGACGAGGAGACGTCGTCGGCGGTGATGGACGAGCTGAACCTGTCGGCAAGTGCGGTGGTGATCCGGACGGTCTGGTCCTGGTCCAGGTGCTCGGACCGGAGCTGGATGGTGGCGCTGGAACCGCTGCCCGCGGACTGCACGCTGTCCGGTTCTTTGCCGAAGGTGTCCGAGTACACGGTTTCGACGGCGTCGCGGGTGACCTCGGCGGAGGCCGGGACCGCAATCTGGGTGCCGCCCTCGAAATCGATACCGAAGGTGAAACCGCGCACAAGGATCGACAGACCGCAGACGGCGATCATGATCAGCGTGACGATGTACCACGTGCGCCGTTTGGCGATGATGTCGAAGGCGCCGGTACCGGTGTACAGGCGCGAGAAGAACGACCGATTCTTGTCGGCGACGAAGTCGGCCTCGGTCGCGCCGGCGGCTCCTTCCAGGGCACTCTCGTCGGAAGTCGACGGATCGGCGCTGTCACTGATGTTGTTGGGAGTGGTCACCGGACCGCTCCTTCCCCGGCCTCGGCCGCTTTAACCGCTGCTTGTGCCCGTGCCGCAGCCTTGCGCTGCGCGGCGACCTCACTGACCGCGCCAAGGCCGTTGACCTTGGGCTGCGACAGGAACGGCGACCTGGTGGCGAGCACCACCAGCGGGTGGGTCACCAGGAACACCACGACGACGTCGAGCACGGTGGTCAGGCCCAAGGTGAACGCGAAACCGCGAACCTCGCCGACGGCCAGGATGTAGATGACGACGGCGGCGATGAGGCTGACCATGTTGCCGGTCCAGATGGTGCGTCGCGCGCTGACCCAGCCGCGCGGGACCGCCGATCTGAACGTTCTGCCCTCGCGTATCTCGTCCTTGATGCGTTCGAAGTAGACGACGAACGAGTCGGCGGTCATACCGATACCGATGATGAGGCCGGCGATACCGGCCAGGTCGAGGGTGAACCCGATCCACCGGCCCAGCAGCACGATGATGCCGTACACCTGCAGACCGGCCAGGACCAGTGACAGGAAGGTGAGCACGCCGAGCATCCGGTAGTACGCCAGCGCGTACAGCAGGCACGCGATCAGGCCGACCGCGCCGGCGATCAGGCCCGCCCGCAGCGACTCCTTGCCGAGGGTCGCCGACACGGTCTCGGCGTCGGAGGCCTCGAAAGACAGCGGCAGCGAACCGTACTTGAGGACGTTGGCCAGGTCCTTGGACGAACTCTGGTTGAACGATCCGGTGATCTCGGTCTGACGGGTGGTGATGGCACCGTTGATGCTGGGCGCCGACACGACCTCGGTGTCGAGGGTGAACGCGGTCTGCTTGCCGATGTTCTTGCCGGTGTACTCGGGCCAGAAATTGCGGGCCTTGCCCTTGAACTCGACCATAACGACCCATTCGCCGCGGTCGTTGGTGCCCGCGGAGGCGCTCGCGATGTCACGGCCGTCGATGATCTGCGGTTCCATCAGGTATACCTGGGTGCCGTCCTGCGAACAGGCCACCAGGTACTGGTCGGGCAGGTCGTTGCCGCGCAGCGGGTCGTTGAACTCGGGTGAGCAGTCCATCTTGGCCATTTGTGCGGTCAGTTCCGCGATCCGCTTCTGGTCGGCGTTCGCCGGGGCCTGCCGCAGCTTGCGCTGCTCCTCGATCGCGGCCTGGGCGGCTTTGCGCTCGGCCTCGGTGCCCTGCGCCGGGGTCTTGCCGTCGTCGCCGTCCTTGGTGTCCTTCTCATCCGTTTTCTGGGGGACTGCGGCCTGCACCGTGGTGACCGGCCGCACGTACAGCCGGGCGGTCTGTCCCAGCGTGCGGGCTTGCTTTCCGTCGTTGCCGGGGACGGTGATCACCAGGTTGTTGCCGTTGACGACCACTTCGGAACCGGCGACGCCGAGCCCGTTGACGCGCTTTTCAATGATCTGTTTGGCCTGGTCGAGCTGATCTTTCGACGGAGTCTTACCGTCCGGGGTGCGGGCGGTCAGCGTGACCCGGGTGCCGCCCTGCAGGTCGATGCCCAGTTTCGGCTCCGCCGATCCGCCGCCGGTGAAGAACACCAGCCCGTACACGACGGCGAGGAGGACGAGAAAGGCGGTCAACGGTTTCCACGGCGAAACCTCGTTGCGAGGTCCCGGCCGCTTGGCCGTACGGCGAGGTGTGCTCACTGCTGTTCAGGTCTCCTTCGACCGCGGGCGGTGTCAATCGGACCGCACGAGACCGACCGTCGGTCGACGGCCGGTGGGCGGGTTCTTCCTGGGCTTGTCTTCAGTAGCTGGTGTCGGGGCCAGCCGGTTCGGGCGGGAGATCGAACGTCCGCCAGACGGGTCACTTCTCCAGATCGGGACGCTTTCCGGCGATGTCGGTGTCTGCCGGTGCGTCGTCCTCGTCAAGGTAGTCGTCGGTGACGAAATCGTCATCGTCATCGTCGTCGTCATCGAGATCGTCGAGGTAGGAGGTCGATACCGCACCCGGGTAGGTTTCGGCGGCGTCCTCGGTCTGCACAACGCGCATGATCGCCAGCCGGTTCCAGCGGGTGACCACTCCGGTCGCGATCTCCACGTCGATGTAGTCGCTGTTGTCGGCGTCGACGACGGTACCGAACAAGCCCGATGTCAGCTGTAGACGCGTGCCCACCGACACGTCGTTCTGCATCTCCTGCATTTCCTGCATCCGCTTCTTCTGCTTGCGGATGCTGATGAACATGAAGCCGGCCATGAGGGCCAGCATCAGGGGGAAAAGTAGCTCCATGGTGTGCGCTTCGATCCTTGAGGTGTCGTGTCGTCAGGTGATTCGGGCCGCGTTCATCCACGCGGGAAGCGGCCCGACCTCTCCCCCTAGTGTGCCATGACCCGTACGGGCCCCGATTCCACGCCCGCGCGCCCGGGGCCGATGCCGCCCGGCACAGCACGATCAGAGCTCGTCGAACAGGGACCCGGTGGCGTCGTCGCGGGCCCGGACCGCGAAGGTCGCGTTCAGGGCGCCCGCCGGGGGTGTCAGTCCCAGATGCTGCCACGCCGCGGCGGTGGCCACCCGTCCGCGCGGCGTGCGGGCGATCATCCCCGCCCGCACCAGGAACGGTTCACACACCTCTTCGACGGTGGCCGGCTCCTCACCGACCGCCACCGCGAGCGTGGACACACCGACCGGTCCCCCACCGAAACCGCGGATCAGCGCGCCCAGCACGGCGCGATCGAGCCGGTCGAAGCCGAGATCGTCGACGTCGTACACGGCCAGCGCCGCACGAGCGACGGCGACGGTGACCTTGCCGTCGCCGCGGACCTCTGCGTAGTCGCGGACCCGCCGCAGCAGCCGGTTGGCGATCCGGGGCGTGCCGCGGGAGCGTCGGGCGATCTCGGTGGCCGCGTCGGGTCGCATCACGATGCCGAGGATGCCCGCCGACCGGCGCAGTACCCGGACCAGCTCATCGGTCTCGTAGAACTCCATGTGCGCGGTGAAACCGAAGCGGTCGCGCAGCGGCCCGGTCAGCGCACCGGACCGGGTGGTGGCGCCGACCAGAGTGAACGGCGCGACATCGAGCGGAATCGATGTGGCACCGGGCCCTTTGCCGACCACCACGTCGACGCGGAAGTCCTCCATCGCCAGATACAGCATCTCCTCGGCCGGCCGGGCGATGCGGTGGATCTCGTCGATGAACAGCACATCGCCCTCGACCAGGTTGGACAGCATCGCCGCCAGGTCGCCGGCACGTTCGAGTGCGGGTCCCGATGTGACGCGGATCGCCGCTCCCATCTCCGAGGCGATGATCATTGCCAAGGAGGTCTTGCCGAGGCCGGGCGGGCCCGACAGCAGGATGTGGTCGGGAGTACTGCCGCGGCCCTTGGCACCCTGCAACACCAGCTCCAGCTGTTCACACACCTTCGGCTGGCCGATGAAGTCGGCCAGCGACCGTGGCCGCAGGCCTGCGTCGAAATCCTTGTCTCCGGGTATCGGGGACGCATCGATCTCCGAGAACTGTCCCGGCGCGTCGTCGTGCTCGTCCATCACGGCCTCCCGACGCCCGTCATGATGTCTTGCCGAGGCAGCTGAGCGCGGCGCGTAGCGCGGTGGACGCGTCGGCGCCGGGGTTGTCGGCGAGCACGGACTGCACGGCCTTGTCGGCGGCGGCCACGGTGAAACCCAGACCGACCAGCGCCTCGGTCACCTGTCCGCGCAATGGTCCGCCCGCGGAATCGGTGCCCTGTCCTACTGCGCCGACCGGAAGGTCGACCTTGTCACGCAGTTCGACGACGAGCCGTTCGGCGACCCGCTTACCGATCCCCGGCACCGACATGAGTGCTTTGGTGTCCGAATCGGCCAGCGCCCGCCGCAGTGCGTCCGGTTCGAGGACGGCCAGGGTGGCCATCGCCAGTCTCGGTCCCACCCCGGTCACCGTCTGCAACAGCCCGAACAGCGAGCGTGCGTCCGGGTCGACGAACCCGTACAGGGTCATCGAGTCCTCGCGCACGATCATCGTGGTGAGCAAGGTGGTCTCGACACCGCGACGTACCGTGGCCAGCGTCGGCGGTGTGACCAGGACGCGGTATCCGACGCCGGCGCAGTCGATGACGACGTGGTCGAGCGCGACGTCGATCACCGGGCCCCGGACGGACGCGATCATCGGGCACTTCCTGCGGCCTGAGTACTTCCGGCGGCCTGGGCGAGGCGGGCGCGGTGCCGGGCGGCGAGGACGTCGGCGCGGTGTTTGGCCTCCTCCATCCGTTCGGCCATCGGGCCGCGCCAGCAGTGGCAGATGGCCAGCGCGAGCGCGTCGGCGGCGTCGGCGGGTCTGGGTTTGGTCTGCATGCCGAGAATCCGGGTCACCATGGTGGTGACCTGGGCCTTGTCTGCCCGGCCGCTGCCGGTGACCGCGGCCTTGACCTCGGACGGGGTGTGGAATCGCACCGGAATGTCGCGCTGGCCGGCGGCGAGGGCGATCACTCCCCCGGCCTGGGCGGTACCCATCGCCGTCGATACCTGGTTCTGGGCGAACACCCGCTCGATGGCGACGACGTCGGGCTGATGGACGTCGAGCCAGTGGCACGCGGCGGTGTACACGGCCAGCAACCGCTGCGCGAGGTCCATATCGGTGGGCGTGCGGACAACGTCGACGTCGAGGGCGGTGACCGAACGTCCTTTACCGGATTCGACCAACGCGATACCGCACCTGGTCAAGCCGGGATCCACACCCATCACCCGCACCCGCACACCTCCCGACATAGAGAACAACTGTTCGACATCGTATCGGGTCGGTCGGACACCGCTCCACAACAACACTCCACACTCCGGGCCGGGCACTACCCGGACACCAAAGGCGCCGCCCGTAGGCGGCGCCTTTGGTGGGTATGAGGCTCAGTCGTTCTCGAGTTCGGCGAGTACCTCGTCACTGATGTCGACATTGCTGTACACGTTCTGCACGTCGTCGGAGTCTTCGAGCGCGTCGATCAGTTTGAAGACCTTGCGCGCGCCGTCGGCGTCGACCGCCACCTCCACCGAGGCACGGAAGCTCGCCTCGGCGGAGTCGTAGTCGATGCCCGCGGCCTGCAACGCCGAGCGCACCGCGATCAGGTCGGTGGGCTCACTGACGACCTCGAACGTCTCGCCGAGGTCGGTGACTTCCTCGGCACCGGCGTCGAGGACGGCCATCAGCACATCGTCTTCGCTCTGGCCGCCCTTCTCCAGCGTCACCACGCCCTTGCGGGTGAACAGGTACGCCACCGAACCCGGGTCTGCCATGTTGCCGCCGTTGCGGGTCATCGCCGTACGGACCTCACCGGCGGCGCGGTTGCGGTTGTCGGTCAGGCACTCGATGAGGATCGCCACCCCGTTGGGTCCGTAACCCTCGTACATGATGGTCTGCCAGTCGGCGCCGCCGGCCTCTTCACCACCGCCGCGTTTACGGGCGCGTTCGATGTTGTCGTTGGGGACCGACGACTTCTTGGCCTTCTGAATGGCGTCGTAGAGCGTCGGGTTGCCTGCCGGGTCGCCACCACCGGTGCGGGCCGCCACCTCGATGTTCTTGATGAGCTTGGCGAACATCTTGCCGCGTTTGGCGTCGATGACCGCCTTCTTGTGCTTGGTGGTGGCCCATTTGGAATGGCCGCTCATAGTTCTCCCGGTGTCGTCGTTCCCGTTGCGTCGGTGCCCCTGGCAGGCCCGTACGGACGCCTGCTGCGCCCACGTGATGCCATGCCCCATGGGTCGGCGTTCGATCAGGTGTCGATATTACCGACGCCACGATTGCCGCCGGACACCTCCCGAACCATGTCTACGAAATACGCGTGTACCCGGCGGTCCCCGGTCACCTCGGGGTGGAAGGAGGTGGCCAGTACCGCGCCTTGCCGCACGGCGACGATCCGGCCCTGAGCGGGCCCGTCCGGAACCCGCGCGAGCACCTGCACATGCGGCGACACCGACTCGACCCACGGTGCCCGGATGAACACGGCCCGCATCGGAGCGGCATCGGGACCGTCGGTGATCCCCGCGATGTCCAGATCGGTCTCGAAGGATTCGACCTGGCGTCCGAAAGCGTTGCGGCGCACCGTGATATCAAGTGCGTCCAGGTGCTTGGCATCGGGTCTGGTGTCGAGGATGGTGCTCGCGAGCATGATCATCCCGGCGCACGACCCGTAGGCGGGAAGCCCGGCCGCCAGCCGCGCTGCCAGTGGCTCGAACAGGTCGAGGACGGTCAGCAGGTGACTCATCGTGGTCGACTCGCCGCCGGGGATGACCAGACCGTCGACGGCATCGAGTTCAGCGGCCCGACGCACGGTCACGGCGCGTGCACCCGACACTTCCAGGGCCGCCAGATGCTCACGGACATCACCCTGCAACGCCAGGACACCGACAAGTGGCCTGGAGTCGGGGCTGCTGACGTGCGGACCGGTGCTGCCGGGGGCGGTCACTTGTCCTGCCGTGCGTACTGATCCTTCGGCAAGACGCGTCCGACGCGGGCCAGTCCCTCTTGGGTGACCGCAGCCACCATACGGCCCTTGAGGTCGAAGATCCGCCCCTGCGTCAGTGCGCGGCCCCCCGCGGCCGACGGCGACGTCTGGTCGTAGAGCAGCCACTCGTCGGTGCGGAACGGCCGCAGGAACCACATCGCGTGATCGAGCGAGGCGCCCTGTGCCTGCACACCGCGATGCGGCACCCGCGAAGAGCCGAGCAGCGTCATATCGCTCATATACGCCAAGGTTGCGACGTGGAAGACCTGATCGTCCGGCAACGGATGGCGGTACCGGAACCAGACACGCTGCTGCGCGGCGAGATAGTCGTTGGTGACCATCTTCTCGCGCGGCACGATCCGGATGTCGAAGTTGTCCCATTCCCGGTAGACGGCCTTGTCCTCGGCGGTCGCGTCGTCGTGCCGATCGAGCAGTTCGGTGGGTTGCGGCGCCGGCGGCATCAGGTCCTGATGCTCGAGGCCCTCGTCGTCCTGCACGTGGAACGACACCGACATGCTGAAGATGGCCTCACCGTCCTGGATACCGGTGACCCGGCGCGTCACGAACGACCGTCCGTCCCGGATGCGGTCGACCAGGAACACGGTCTGTTTGTCGGGGTTCCCGGGCCGCAGAAAGTATCCGTGCAGCGAATGCACGTGGTAGGTCTCGTCCACGGTATGCGTCGCCGAGGTCAGGGCTTGGGCTGCCACCTGACCACCGAAGGTCCGGACCAGGCTGCTCGCGAAGGCCGGACCGCGGTAGATGTCCTTCTCGATCGGTTCGAGACGCAGGATCTCCTCAATTGTTGCCACACGACGAGTGTATTCGGCGTGGTTGATTCCGCTGACCGAGACCGTCGATCACCCGCGGATACCCCGGCGGCGGGTGATCGGCGGTCTGCGGATCACAGGTCGTCGAGCGCGACCAGTCCGTCCTGGACGGCGCGGGCCACGAGCGCGGCCTTGGTGGGGGCCGCCCGGCCGATGTCGGAGTACTTGGCCCGGATCCGGGTCAGGTGCGTGTTGACGGTACCGAGCGAGATGTAGAGCTCCTGCGCCACGGCCGGTTTGGAGTCGAGCATCAGCCAGGTGCGCAGCACCTCGATCTCCCGGTCGGTCAGCGCCGGACGCTCATGATCCGAGGTCGCCGCGCAGGTGCAGGTGTGTACCGCCGGCTGCGGGGTCTCGTCGCGTTCGACCTCGATGGTGCGGATCATCGAGCGGGAGGTGGGACCGGGCACGTGCGCCCCGGGCATCGGACGGCCGGGCAGCGGCATGCTGCGGGCGGTCAGGCGGGCAAGTGCCTCTTCACGACGGCGAGCCGCTTCCGCATCACGGCGGACGTGAGAGGTGCGGCTGCCGGCGGGCGCTCCGACATAGCCGGGGCGGTGCACGACCTGGGTCGCGCGGGCAGAGCTGGTGGTGGGGATCTGCTGGTGCGAAGTTGTTGTCGTCATGGGTAGAACGCTAAGGCGTTCCGGCACCACGGTCGATGGGTAGATCTCCCCATCACCTGGGTAGTACTACCCATACGAAAACCCCAGGTGAGAGCACTGATCAGGGGTCAGGGCATCTGGTTGCGCGCCGCCTCGGCCTCGATCATGGGTAGATCGGCGCGAGAGACGATCCGGGACGCTACCGCGTACTCGACGAGTTTGGCGCGCCGATTGGTGGCGAGCCTGCCACCGCCCGCGCGCATCCCCGAGACACCGAGCTGGTCGAGTTTGTCGCAGACGTTGTCGAGTTTGCGGTTGAACTTGGTGATCGACCAACCGAGCCTCCCGGCGGCCTGCGCCGACGACGGGATGGAACTGGCTCCGGTGCCGTCACGGCGCAGAATCTCCTCTGCCAACACCACGATGAGCAGTTTCTGGCTTTCGGTGAGCATCGGCACCCCCTGGGTGGTGGTGCCGCTGATCATCGCCGGTGCGGTCACCGAGCCCACGCTCGGTTGCGGGGTGTGCACGCTGAGCTCGTAGGTGGTGGGGCCTGCGGTGAACACGATCGTCGACACCCCGTAGACCAGTGGCATCTGTGCCCCCGGGCCCAGCGTTGCGGTGAAACCGTCGCCGGCTGAGACGCTGACCGACAGATGAGTTCCGAGGTTGCTGAGCCACCACTGTTCATTCAGGTTGTACACCAGCAGGAACCGGCGATGCAGATACGGATTGTCATCGATGGCCAGGTCGGCTTCACGACCGATCGAGAACCGCGCCCCCGCCCCCAGCGGAAACTGTTCCCCGCAATATTCGACGACAGCGGTGCTCACACCGGGGCGTCTTCGGCTGCTGCGGGTTCTGTGGCCGGTTCGGACGGTGCGGAGTTCCCCTCCGGACCGCCGGACTCCGTGGAGTCGGAGTCTGCCGTGCCTGTCTGGTCACCGTCCGTATCGGCGCCACCGCCCGCGTCATCGTCGCCACCGCCCGCGTCATCGGCCACCTCGTCGGCCTCGGCGATGTCGTTCGTCACGTCGACTGTAACGTCGTCGGCCTCGGCCAGTTCGTCGGCCTCCGTGTCGGACACCGCCACCACGACGACGGTGACATTGTCATGGGCACCGAATGCGTGGGCGCCGGCGATCAGCGTTGCGACTGCGTCCTTCGGCGCGGGCATGTCGGTGAGGATGCCCTCGATCTCCGCATCGGGCAGTTCGCCGGTCAGTCCGTCGGTGCATATCAACAGCACCTCGCCGGGTACCGCCGGAAACGAATAGAAGTCCGCCTCCGGTTCGATCATGCCCGCGCCGAGCGCTCGGGTGATCACGTTGCGGCGAGGATCGGTGCGGGCCTCTTCGGCGGTGATGAACCCGGCGTCGATGAACTCCTGGACCTGTGAATGGTCGACGGTGACCTGTTCGAGAACACCGTCCGCAAAGCGGTAGGTGCGGGAGTCGCCGATGTTGAGTACCAGCCAGTGCGGACGTTCCTCGTGGGTGACCAGGATGAGGCCGGTCGCCGTGGTCCCCGCCCGGCGGCGGGCATCCGGATCGATCTCGTCGATCCGCCGCTGCGCGGTGGAAAGCAGATCGATCAGCGCCGTCTGCGTCTCGGTGCGGTCACCGCCACAGGCAACGCCGTCGAGCGCGCGCAGCGCGGTCTCGCTCGCAACCTCGCCACTCTCATGGCCGCCCATTCCGTCGGCGACGAAGTACTTACCGGGCCGCGCCGACGCCGCGTCCTCATTGGACTCCCGGACCCGGCCGACGTCACTGTTGGCGGCCCAGCTCAGCGTGAGCGGCCCGACGGTGTCGGTTCCGCACCGGGAGTCATCGCGAATGATCAAGTCCACTGAGTCTCCCTCGGATACGCCCATCGTCGTGTGCCCCGGCCCTACCAGCCGCGCTCGGCCAGGCGGTGCGGTTGCGGAATCTCGTCGACGTTGATTCCGACCATCGCCTCACCCAGTCCGCGTGACACCTTGGCCAGTACGTCGGGGTCGTCGTGGAAGGTCGTCGCCTGCACGATCGCCGCAGCACGCTGAGCCGGATTGCCGGACTTGAAGATACCCGATCCGACGAACACACCTTCGGCACCGAGCTGCATCATCATCGCCGCGTCGGCGGGCGTGGCGATCCCGCCCGCCGTGAACAGGGTGACCGGCAGCTTGCCGAGTTCGGCGACCTCGGCGACGAGGTCGTACGGCGCCTGCAATTCCTTGGCCGCCACGTACAGCTCGTCCTTGGGCAACGATGTGAGCCTGCGGATCTCGTCGCGGATCTTGCGCATGTGGGTGGTGGCGTTGGAGACGTCACCCGTACCGGCCTCGCCCTTAGAGCGGATCATCGCCGCACCTTCGGTGATGCGGCGCAGGGCCTCGCCGAGGTTGGTGGCACCGCACACGAACGGCACCGTGAACTGCCACTTATCGATGTGGTTGGCGTAGTCGGCGGGGGTGAGCACCTCGGACTCGTCGATGTAGTCGACACCGAGGCTCTGCAGGATCTGTGCCTCCACGAAGTGGCCGATTCGGGCCTTGGCCATCACCGGGATGCTGACGGCGGAGATGATGCCGTCGATCATGTCGGGATCGCTCATCCGCGATACACCGCCCTGGGCGCGGATATCGGCCGGCACACGCTCAAGCGCCATCACCGCGACCGCACCGGCGTCCTCGGCGATCTTTGCCTGCTCGGCGGTGACCACGTCCATGATGACGCCGCCCTTGAGCATTTCGGCCATTCCGCGTTTAACCCGGGCCGTGCCCTGGAACTGACTCACTGACTCTCCTGCTTCGATGTCGTCCACTCGCCCACGGTCGGCGGTCGGGCCCGGTACGGGCAGCGACCGACGGCCGCACGTGCGTGTTGCCCGTTAAGTCTAGGCGAGGGATCGCAATGAGCCACTCCCGACCTACTCTCATTAAACGAACCCTACCCGGATGGACAGGCACGCCCTGGTGCTCAGCGTTCGATGATCTCGAAGAACTGCGGCAACGGAGCGGTTCCACCCAGGTGCAGCCGTCGCACCAGACGCCGTTCGCCGAGGCTGCGAGTGTCGCGGACGGCGTCGTTGTAGAACCGCCGGGCGATCATGACCCGGGTCTCGGCATCTGCCAGCTCGGCGACCAGCGCCGCGGGCCGCCGGGAGGCATCCGTGCGGGCCAGCGCCGCCGACAGCTCGTTCTCAGCGGCCTCGCGTCCGGCTGCGTCGGCACGCTCGGCGTGGTCGGCGGCCGTGACGAGTTGCCTGGCGAGGTCTTGCGAGTGTGGTGGTGCGCGCGGATCATCGGCGATCCCGGCCGCCACCAGCCGGGCCACCACCGCTCGCCGGGACAGCGCCGCCTCCAGCGCACCGCGAGCAAGATCGACGCGCACGTTGAGCCGGTCGAGCCTGACCGCGACCTTGTACGCCCACCACCCGGCGAGCAGCATGACCATCGTCACGATGGTCAACGTGGCCACGAGCGGCCCGGGAATGGTCAGGCCCGAGATGTGCATGAGTGCGGACCCTCCGGTCAGGGGTTGATCAGTCGGAAATGATGACGGGGCCCGCGCCGACGGTGACCGTCTCATACACCCGCAGGATCTGGTCGGCGACCCGCGACCAGTCGTATCGGGCCGCCCTGGCCTGGGCGCGGGCGACGAGTTCGGCGCGGGCGGTGTCGTCGCCGAGCAGCTCGATGACGGCGGTTGCCAGGCCCTCTGCCGATCCGGTGGGTACCAGGCGACCGGCCCGCCCGTCGTCGAGTACGCGCCGGAACGCGTTGAGGTCGCTGGCCACGACGGCGGCACCCGCGGCCATCGCCTCGACCAGGACGATACCGAAGCTCTCCCCACCGAGGTTGGGTGCGCAGTAGACGTCCACCGAACGTAGTGCGCGTGCCTTGGTGGCGTCATCGACCTGGCCGAGGAACACCAGATGTTCGGCGAGGGCACCGGCCCGGCGGCGCAGCGCGCGCTCATTGCCGCCACCCACCACCAGCACCCGTACCTTCGGAAACCGTTCCACGATCGCCGGCAGCGCCCGCATAAGGATGTCGACGCCCTTACGGGGTTCGTCGTAGCGGCCCAGGAACAGGATCGAACCACCCTCCGAGGGGTAGCCGTCGAGTGGCTGAGCGTCGGCGAAACTCGACACACTGATGCCGTTGGGGATTTCGACGGCGTCGGAGCCGAGCGATTCCATCTGCCAGCGCCGCGCCAGCTCTGACACGGCGATCTTGCCGGCGATCCGCTCGTGGTAGGGCCGCAGAATGCCCTGGAAGACGGTCAGCCACAAGGATCGGGTGGTGGCGGTGTGGAAGGTGGTCACGATCGGGCCCGAGGCCACCATCAGCGCCAGCATCGACGTCGACGGCGAGTTCGGTTCGTGCACGTGCAGGACGTCGAACTCGTTGTCGGCGATCCACCGCCGCAGCCGCATGTACCCCCGCGGGCTGAAGTTGACCCGGGAAACCGACCCGTTGTACGGGATCGCCAGGGCGGGCCCGACGGACACCACGTAGTCGGGCAGATCGGTGGTGTCGGCGGCCGGTGCCAGGACGCTGACCTCGTGCCCGCGCCGGCCGAACACCTCGGCCAGTTCCACCACATGCGCCTGCACTCCTCCGGGGACATCGAAGGAGTACGGGCAGATCATTCCGATCTTCACCGCCGGATCAGGCCCCTTCGATCCGGGCGCGACGGTGCTCGGACCAGTCGGCCTCCCACAGCGGCTGCAGCATGTGCCAGTCGGTGGGATGGGCGGCGATGTTGCGTGCGTAGGCGTCGGCAAGCAACTGGGTGGTGGCCTCCACCCCGCCCGAGGTGTCGATGGCCGGGCCGCACCGCAGTTGGGAGGTCGCGCCGTCGCCGAACCAGTGGTGGGCCACCTTGAGCGCCGCACCGGTGTCGATCGCGAGCCGGGCCGGACCGGCGGGCATCCGTGTCTTCTCGCCGAAGAACTCCACCTCGACCCCGTGTTTGGCGAGGTCTCGTTCGCCGAGCAGGCAGATGATGCCGCCCGCCCGGAGTCGCTCGGCAAGCACGGTGAACGGGGGCTGTTCGCCGCCCGAGAGCGGGAAGATCTCGAAGCCGAGGGATTCGCGGTAGTCGACGAATCGCCGGAACAGTGACTCGGGTTTGAGGCGTTCGGCAACCGTCGCGAACTGGCCGTAGTGCTGAACCAGCCACACCCCGGCCATGTCCCAGTTACCCGAATGCGGCAGGGCGATGACAATGCCCTTGCCGCGGGCGTGGGCCTGCGCGAGGTCGGCCCGATCGTCGGCGGGCAAGGTGACCGAGGCGGCGGCCTGCGCAGGATCCATCGACGGCAGCCGGAATGCCTCGTACCAGTACCGGGCGTAGGAGCGGACCGCCGCCTCGACGGTGTCGTCGGGTACCTGTGCGGGTGCGACGCCGAGGACGCGGGCCAGGTTGCGCCGCAGCTGGTCGGGTCCGCCGCCGCGCCGGCCGGCCCACGCCCCACCCCTGTCGAACAGGTTCCGGGCCAGCGAGTCGGGAGCGTGACGGACGGCCGACCAGCCCAGTCCGTAGCCGAGGTCGGCGAGGCGCTCGGAGATCGACGTCATGAGGTGGTCTTCGGATCGTCACCTTCGGACTCGTCCGGCCCGTCGTCCTTGGTGACGATCGGGATCAACTCCCGCGCACCGGGCGACGATGCGATCGAATGCATCCGCTGGATGACGGTGATGACACTGCCGGCCGCGAGCAACCACATGGCGACGTGAATGGCCCACCAGATCCCAAGACCGGTGAAACCGGAACCGACGAGCACGATGATGAGTCGGTCGGGCCGTTCGATCAGGCCGCCGTCGCCGTACAGGCCCGAAGCCTCGGCCCGTGCCTTCGCGTACGAGATGACCTGCGAGGTGACCAGGCAGATCAGGGTGGCCACGAACAGCAACTGGTGCGGTTGCTGCACCATGCACCACCAGGCCAGGCCGGCGAAGATCGCGCCGTCGGCGATGCGGTCGCACGTGGCGTCGAGGACCGCCCCGAATCGGGTACCGCCGCCGCGGGCGCGGGCCATCGCACCGTCGAGCATGTCGAACATGACGAACAGCCAGATGACCAGCGTTCCGGCGAACAGGTAGCCCATCGGGAACAGCGTCAGCGCGGCGGCGATCGTCGCGACGGTCCCCAGGACCGTCATGATGTCGGGGGTCAGTCCGGTGGCCAGCAGGGCCTTGCCGATGGGTGCGGTGACCTTCGACACCGACGCCCGGCCCAGGATGCTCAGCATCAGTCCGTCCCCGCCTCGGTGCCGGGCCACAGTTCGCGCCACTTGTCGGCCAGCAGCGCACGGGTATCACGCAGCAATTGCGGAATGACCTTGGCGTCGCCGACGACGGTGATGAAGTTCGCGTCCCCGACCCAGCGCGGCACGATGTGCTGATGCAGGTGCTCGGCCAGCGAGCCGCCCGCGGCATAGCCCAGGTTCAGCCCCACGTTGAACGCGTTGGGGTTGGAGACCGCCTTGATGGTGCGAATGGTGTGCTGGGTGAACGTCATCAGCTCCGACGACTCGGCCGGGGTCAGGTCTTCGAGGTCGGCAACCTGCCGGTACGGCACCACCATCGTGTGCCCGGCGTTGTACGGGTACAGGTTGAGCACCGCGTACACCCATTGACCACGGGCCAGGATCAGGCCCTCCTCGTCCGACATCGTCGGGATGTCGAGGAACGGATGACCCGACGACTTGGTCGATGAGCGCGGTTCGGCGGTGATATAGGTCAACCGGTGCGGGGTCCACAGCCGCTGCAACCGGTCGTCGTCGCCGGTACCGACATCCCGGATCTCACCGGGTGACCCGGTCACGGGGTCGCCGCCTCGGCTGTTGCGGCAGAGTCGTCGAACAGCGCGGCGGTCGGTGATTCGTTGCGGCGCGAGGCGACCCAGTCGATGATCCGTGCGACGGCCAGGTCGACGGGTACGCCGTTGACCTGGGTGCCGTCGCGGAACCGGAAGCTGACCGCTCCGGCCTCGACGTCGCGTTCTCCGGCGAGCAGCATGAACGGCACCTTACCCGTGGTGTGGGTGCGGATCTTCTTCTGCATCCGATCATCGGAGAAGTCGACCTCGGCGCGCACGTCGTGTGCCTTGAGCTGCCCGATGACACCGGCGAGGTGGTCGGCGAATGCCTCGGCGACCGGGATGCCGACGACCTGGACCGGCGACAGCCATGCCGGGAATGCACCCGCGTAGTGTTCGGTGAGCACACCGAAGAATCGCTCGATGGACCCGAACAGCGCCCGGTGGATCATCACCGGGCGGTGTTTGGCGCCGTCGTTGCCCGTGTAGTCGAGTTCGAAGCGGTCCGGCAGCATCAGGTCGACCTGGATGGTCGACATCTGCCAGGTGCGCCCGATCGCGTCCTTGGCCTGCACCGAGATCTTGGGTGCATAGAACGCCGCACCCCCCGGGTCGTCGACGAGGTCCAGACCGAAGCTCGACGCCGCCTCCCGCAGCACCTCGGTGGCCTCCTCCCACGCCTGGTCCGAGCCGATCGACTTGTCGGGGTTGCGGGTGGACAGTTCGAGGTAGAAGTCATCGAGACCGTAGTCGCGGAGCAGATCCAGCACGAACTGCAGCAGCGAGCGCACCTCCTCACCCATCTGTTCGCGGGTGCAGTAGATGTGGGCGTCGTCCTGGGTGAAGCCGCGTGCCCGGGTGAGTCCGTGCACCACGCCCGACTTCTCGTACCGGTAGACCGTGCCGAATTCGAACAGCCGCAGCGGCAACTCGCGATAGGAGCGGCCACGGGAACGGAAGATCAGATTGTGCATCGGGCAGTTCATCGGCTTGAGGTAGTAGTCGATGGCCGGCCGGCGCAGCGTGCCGTCGGAGTCGCGTTCCTCGTCGAGCTGCATCGGCGGGTACATGCCGTCGGCGTACCAGTCCAGATGCCCGGACAGTTTGAATAGATCACCCTTGGTGGCGTGCGGGGTGTAGACGAACTCGTATCCGGCCTGCGCGTGCCGCAGTCGGGAATAGTCTTCGAGCTCCTTGCGGATGATGCCGCCCTTGGGATGGAAGACGGGCAGGCCCGAACCGATCTCGTCGGGGAAGCTGAACAGGTCCAGTTCGGTGCCGAGCCGACGGTGATCGCGCTTCTCGGCCTCGGCGAGACGATCGAGGTAGATGTTCTGGGCCTCGACCGATTCCCAGGCGGTACCGTACACGCGCTGCAGACCTGCGTTGGCCTGATCGCCCCGCCAGTAGGCGGCCGAGCTGCGGGTCAGTTTGAACGCGGCGATGTACTTGGTGGTGGGCACGTGCGGGCCGCGGCACAGGTCACACCACTGCCGCTCGCCGGTGCGCGGGTTGAGGTTGTCATAGACGGTGAGTTCGGCTCCGCCGACCTCCATAACCTCCGCGTCGTCGGCGGCGCCCTTGTCGTCGATCAGTTCGAGCTTGTACGGCTCGGCGGCCAGTTCGGCGCGCGCCTCGTCCTTGGAGGCGTAGACGCGGCGGGAGAAGCGTTGCCCCGACTTGATGATCTGCTTCATCTTCCTCTCCAAGGTCACCAGATCCTCGGGGGTGAAGGGTTCGGCGACGTCGAAGTCGTAGTAGAAGCCGTCGGTGATGGGCGGTCCGATGCCGAGGCGGGCGTCGGGAAACACGTCCTGCACGGCCTGAGCCAGGACGTGGGCGCACGAATGGCGGATCACCTTGCGGCCGTCGTCGGTGTTCGCGGCAACCGGCTCGACGTTGATGTCGATCTCCGGTGCCCACGACAGATCCTTCAGGTTGCCCTCCGGATCTCGGACGACGACCACCGCCTCAGGGCCCCTGTTGGGCAGGTCGTGCTCGCGGAGCGCGGTACCCGCGGTGGTCCCAGCCGGCACACGGATCGTGGTGGGGCTGGTCACCAGAACATCATCGGGCACGGCGGATTCTCCTCGATCAGGGAAACGGCGGGTTTACCCCGTGATCGTATCGTGGCGGGTTCGTTCGCCTGCCACTCCTCACCCGGCGCTCGCGACACCGGATTCCCTGAACGTCGAATCTCGAACTTATCTCGTTATCTCGCAATAAGTCCCAATATCAGTCTCACCCACGTATCGATATTCGTAATTATAAGACCACCAGTTCGGGGCATATGCACTAAGCGCTCCACAGGAGCTAGGGTGTTTTGACACCTTTTTCAATACGAGACATTCTCGCCTTTTTGAGATATCGTTTTGGTATGGCAATCGACGACTCCGGGCCGCCTTCGGGTGAACTGCTCGGGTATGCGCGGGCTAGTTCCGGCCGGCTCGCGACCGACGCACAGTTCGACACGCTGACCGCCGCCGGCGTCAGTGGCTTCCGCGTGTACAGCGACGTCCAGTCCCCCGGCGAGCCTGCCCTGCACCGTCCGGGATTGGCAGCACTCCTGGACTATGCCCGAACCGGCGACACGGTACTCGTGGCGAGTATCGACAGGCTCGGTACGACCCCCGACGATGTGATGCGGACCGTCCGCACCCTGCAGGAGCGGGGTCTGCGGCTGCGGTCGCTGCAGGAAGGGATCGATACCGCCGACGCTGCCGGACGGATGATCGTCGGTGTCCTGGCCTCTTTGGCGAACCTCTGCGACGAGTCGGGCAGCACTCAGGTGCACGGCGCATCCCGTCGCGACGATCAGCCCCGGCCCGCTGAGGGCCGCCGACCTGATGACCGTCATCGATTCACCGCCACGCACCGCGCGGTCGGCAGCCACGACGGATCGGTCGGTCGACCGCGTGTTCTCGACGCCGAACAGATCGAGGTGGCGCGTCGGCGACGTGCCCTGGGTGAACGCGTACCGACCATCGCCGAATCACTGGGGGTCAGCCGCGCGACGCTGTACCGGACCCTGGCACACGAGGATCGACTGCAGGAGGACGATCGATGACCACACCCGATCAGGTCCACCGATCCGTCGCGGATCGAGGCGACACGCTCGATCATGACGAGTTCCGCCGGGGCTTCTCCGATGCGATCGACTACCTGGAGTCCTTGCCCGGCGCGTGGGCGTGCCATCACGCGTCATCGACCCTGGAACAGCCGGTATCCGAGACCGGCGATATCAGCCATCTCCGCGGCTACCGGGCCGCACTGTTCGGGTACCTGCGGGGCGGTCCCCTGGGCGCGGTCACCGCTGACCCGCACACAGTCCCCGCGTTGCGGCCAGTCGGCCGGTCCGGCCGGTCTGAGAAAGTCCCGGGTGTCGTAGCCGGGGTCCATACTGTCCGATTATGAGCCTGAGTACCGCCTCCCCCGACAACCCACTGCCCGACGCCGGTGCCCTGCCACCGATCGTCCCGACGATCATCGACCGGCCACGCATGCCCGACGGCTACGGAGTCGAGAACGCGACCGTCACCCTGGACTGGGCCACGGTTCTGGACAAACTCACCGCGTCGAAGCACTACTGGCTCGCTTCGGTACGGCCCGACGGCACCCCGCACACCATCCCCCGCTGGGGTGTGTGGCTGGACAACCGATTCTTCTACGACGGAGCTCCGACCACTGTGCATGCCCGCAATCTCGAGGCCAACCCGGCGTGCACACTCACCTTGGAAAGCGGCACCGACGTGGTGATCGTCGAAGGCACCTCGGTGGCGGTCCGCGCACTCGGTGATGGTTTCGGGCAACGTCTGGCCGCCGCATTCGGCAAGTATCACGACCTGGACTACAAGCCGGAGCCAGGCTCCTGGGAGTCCCCCACCGACGGTGGCGGTCTGCGAACGATCACCCCGCGCCGCGCGATGGCATGGTCGAAGTTTCCCGACGACTGCACCCGCTTCCGTTTCCGCTGATACCGGGCTCGGCGTCAGCGGAATGTCAGGAGATGTCGCCGATGAGGTAGCGCTGCAGGGTCGGGGCGATCGCGTCGGCGAGTTCTTCCGGAGTCATCGACCGGATCGGGTCGGCACGGGCCACATAACGCACCACGCCGACCCCGACGAGCTGGGTGGCGCACAGGCCCGCACGCTTGGTGACGTCGTCGGCGCCGAGGCGTTTGAGCAGAGGTCCGAAGATGGGCCCGATAAGGTTGTCGTAGACGATCTCGACGCTCTTGGCCATGCCGCCCGCCGAGATGGCCTGTGCGGCGAAGGGTCCGCCTTCGGCCAGGTCCCAGGTGGTGATGAGCACCTGCACAGTGCGCCGACCGGCCTCATCGACGCTGCCGGAGACGATGCGGTCGACGAAGTCGGGTACGCCGAACGGCAGGCGCAGCTTACGGGCGGCCGCGTCGAGGATGCCACCGGTGGGGTCCTTGCTGGTGCTCATGCAAGAAGCGTGGCCGTCCGCGGCGACCATCGCAAGGCGGCGCACCGCGGCTCGCGTCGATTCGACGTGTCAGGTACTCGACACCGTCAGCCCGGTGAGGGCGACTCACTGCGCCAGGACGCTCGCCCCCGGTGACGGTCAGCGTTCCCAGTGCCGCCTGTCGTGCGGACGCGGGTCGGGTTCGACACCGGAGGTCTTGTTGAACACCATCGTCGATCGAGTGGTGTGATCGTAGGCGGGCCAGCCGGGGTCACCGGTGACGGCAAAGTCGATCCATGCCTTGTGCATGGCGGCGGCGAGATCCTTGGGTGCCGACGGACCGGTCAGCGCGGCGTACCGTGAGCCGTCCAGTCCGTCGAATACGAACGGCACCTCAAGGGCATGGCATGATCCCAGCCCGGGAACCTGCGGGGTTTCCCACTGGAATTCGTAGACGAAGGTGCCGGGGTGTGCCTCGGCCAGGCGTAGCGCGGGAGCCCGGAAGTAGGCGTCGGTCATGAAGGACGCGGTGATATCGCCCCAGGACTCGGTGGAGCGGCTCTTGCGGTAGGCCTTGAGGGTCGCTGCGGGCTTCTTGGCGCCCGCTGTGCGTGCGTAGATGTACGGGACGACCGGCGGCACCTTCGGAGCGGCACCGGTCGGTGCGAGAAAGAGTCTGCCCTCGTGGGCGTTGGAACCGACCATCAGGTCGACGTCGGCACTCGCACCGGCCGCGATGGCCGTCTCGGGCAGGCCGGGCACGATGGTGCCGTCGATGACCGGCTCGAACGGCAGCAGGTTGGCGGCCGCGTCGCCCCAGAGGCGTTTGAACGGCTTCTTGTTCATCTCCACCGACAGCGCGGATTGAGCCGCGATGATCGCTTTGGGGTCGGCGGCCGCGACGGCCTCGCGGCTCGGTTCAACGCCGAGGATCTTCGCGTACTTGCGGGCCACCTTGATCGCGCTGCCTGGGCTCATCGCGATATGCCCACCGCCGGACTGGACGATCGCGCGACCGAACAGACCGTGGGCGGCCGGAGTGGCCAGCAGTGTTGCGGTGCTCATTCCGCCGGCCGATTCACCGAAGATGGTCACCTTGGCCGGGTCACCACCGAACGCGGCGATGTTGTCGCGCACCCATTCCAGGGCCGCGATCTGGTCGAGGATGCCCAGGTTCGGGGTGCCCTCCCCGAACCACAGGAAGCCGTTCACGCCGAGTCGGTAGTTGATGGACACCATCACGACGCCGTCGCGGGCGAAGGTGGTGCCGTCGTAGATCGCGCCCGACCCGTTCACAAACGCGCCACCGTGAATCCACACCATCACCGGACGCGGGTCCCCACCGATGGCCTGCTCCGGTGTCCACACGTTGAGGTTCAGATAGTCGTCGCCGTCGTTGACGAAGTTGGTGAGCAGCTTGTCCAGCGGCGGCGGATAGTCGCCCTGTGGCGCCGTGTGCCCGTAGTCGAGCGCATCACGCACGCCGTCCCACGGCTGCGGTGGCGCGGGCGCCTGGAACCGGCGCGCACCGACCGGCGGCGCGGCGAACGGCACACCCTTGAACGAGGCGACCCCGTCGACGACGGTCCCGCGGACGATCCCTGCTGTTGTCTGCACTTCGGTCATGGCCTGAACGTACGCTGCCGTACGTGACCGCCGTCACCGAGTCCTGCCAATACGACAACGCGGATGTTCCGGAACCGAACGGACGTGCGTCGCCGGACGCGTCCGGCGATCGTCGTCAGCGCGGGTGCGCGGCGAAGAAGCGCCAGATCTGGGCCGTCGCGTTGTAGGGCGACGTCGGCCAGGTGTGGCCGCCGCCTGCGATGCTCACCAACCGCACCTCGCGACCGCCGGCGCACTGTGCGCTCGACGTGGTGATCGGGCCGATCACCGTTTGACGTGGCGGTGCGCAGCTGTTGGCCGCACGGAACGTGGCGTTGACCGCGGGAATGGCCGGGCCGTCGACTCGGGCGTTGCCGTCGAGGCCGATCGCCTGCCCGGGACCGCCCCCGTACGGCACCCTCGGGTCGGCGGTTCCGTGAATCTGCAGCAGCGATGCCGGCCGCGGCGCCGGGCATGAGGTCACCAAGGTGCCGGCGACGGGTGCTATGGCGGCGAAAGTATCTGTCCGGCAAGCAATACGCAGGGCAAGCATGGCGCCGTTGGACATTCCGGTCACGTAGACGCGGCGGGAGTCGATCGGGGTGAGGGCGGCGATCCTGTGCACCACGGCCTCGACGAATCCGGCATCGTCCAGGTTCGTGGACGATGCCGCACCGCAACAGGTTCCCGCATTCCAGGAGCGGCGTATCGCATCGGGATAGGCGACGATGAAACGGCCGGCCGCGGCCTGTTGATTCCAGCCGTAGCTGAGTTCAGCCTGGCGCGCCGATCCGAATCCGCCGTGCAGGACCACCACCAGCGGCGCCGAGGACGTCACCGTCGCCGGGCGGTGGACGCGGAAGTCGCGGTTGCGGCCGTCGAAGTCTATCGAGTGGGTGGAAGTACCGGCTGCGAGCGCGGGTGCCGCCGTGCTTTCGGAGGCGAACCGTGGCAGGGCGAGCAGGATGCCGACGACGATCACGGCAACCAGTGCGACCCGGAAAGGTGTGCGTGTCATCGTCCCAGTGTGAACCACGGCAGCACGAGCATCAGTCATCTTGGCCACGCTGCGCGTCGACCGGCAGGATCGGTGACATGTGCGGCCAACCTGCCGGAGGTGATGTGACGGCCATCCATTAGGTTCAGGATCAAGACATCCGTCGCACAACAGACGCCTCGTCGTCGGCAGCAAAGGACAACTCACCTCCATGGTCACGTTCGCGACGCCCACCGGCACCAACAACATCGGCATCCTCGGCATCGGCGCGTGCCGGCCCCAGCGGCTGGTCACCAACGAGGAGATCTGCGGGGCGCTCGGCGTCGACAGCGACTGGATCTACACGCGCACCGGTATCAGGGCCCGCCGGTTCTGCGGCCGGGATGAGAACATCACCACCATGTCGATCGCAGCGGGCCGTGCTGCGCTGGCCAACTCGGGCCTGACGGGCGCCGACATCGACGCTCTCATCCTGGCCACCAGCACCCACGGCCGCTGCATCCCGTCGGCCGCGCCGCCGGTGGCCACTGCTGTGGGGGCCAACGGGGTGCCCGCCATGGATCTGAGTGTGGGCTGCGCCGGTTTCGGTTACGCAATGTCGGTCGCCCAGGACATGATCCGCGCCGGCAGCGCCACGCGCGTGCTGGTCATCGGCGCCGAGGAGATCTCGATGTCGCTGGACATGACCGACAAGGGCAATGCGTTCATCTTCGGTGACGGTGCGGGCGCAGTCGTGGTCGGCCCCACCCCCACCCGGCAGATGGGCCCGGTGATCTGGGGTAGCGAAGGCTCGCAGAGCGAACTGATCCACCAGTCGATGGACTGGAAGGACTATCTGCTCGGCGCCAGCCACACCGACCGCCCTTACATGCGGATGAACGGCACCGCCGTGTTCCGTTGGGCCGCGTTCGAGATGAGCAAGGTGGCCAATCGCACCCTGGAGGTCACCGGCATCACCGCCGACGACCTCGACGTATTCGTCCCCCATCAGGCCAACGCCCGGATCAGCGAGTTGCTCGCCAGGAACCTCAAGTTGCGTGAGAATGTGCCCGTCGCCGACGACATCGAATTCACCGGCAATACCGCCGCCGCGTCGATCCCACTCGCCATGTACGAGCTGCTCAAGTCGGGCCGCGCCAAGCCGGGCGACACCGCTCTGCTGCTCGGTTACGGTGCCGGGCTGAGCTATTCGGGCCAGGTTGTCACGATGCCGCCGGCGCCCAGGTTCTGATTCCTGAACAAAAACGTCCGATATGGCTGTTGGCGCGGGCATATGTCCGCGCCAACAGCCATATCGGACGAAAATTTTCATCACTATCCGCTGTTGCCGCACAATGTGCCGGTGAGCATCGCATCGACCCCGGACCCGCCGTACACGGCCGTCATCTTCACCTCGATCCGCACCGACGTCGACAACGGCTACGCAGCGATCGCAGAAGCGATGGACGAACTTGCGGCTGAACAGCCCGGATACCTCGGTGTCGAGTCCGCCCGCGAGAACATCGGGATAACCGTTTCCTACTGGGAATCTCCCGAGGCCGCACGCGCCTGGAAGCGTGTCAGCGAACACAGCCTCGCCCAGAAGCGTGGCCGCGACGAGTGGTATCGGGAGTATCGGGTACGCATCGCCACCGTCGAGCGTGACTACGGCCTGCCATAGCCGGGTCATATCTGCCGTCGATGATCAAGGGTTCCGCGCCCTCCCCGAGATCCGGCGGTATACTTGTGCAATGAATGTCGCCGAAGCCGCTGATCAGCTCGGTGTCAGCCCGCGCAGGGTCCGTGCGTTGATCGCGGCCGGTCGCGTGAACGCCGCCAAAGTCGGTACGTCGTGGCAGGTGGAGACGTTGCCGGACGGACGGCGCCACAGGCGCCCGCTGTCCGTCAGGTCCCGGCGGATGCTTGTTCACGCACTCCACTACCGGACATTGACCGGGCTGTCGGGCACCGATCGTTCACGCACAGCCGCGCGTATCCGTGCCCTGCGCACCGCCGACGACCCGTCCGCACTGCTGGCCGACTGGTGGGGCGGCGCCCCCGACCACGACGGCGGGCTGTTCGAGACCCACCTGATCGCCAACGCTGTCGCAGGCAACACCGAGTACATCCGATACTCGGTCTCCCAGCACCACTATGAATATCTACGCGACCCCGACGATCTCGCCGACGTGGTGGCCACCGAACGCACCATCCGAGGCTGGTCGGTGCGTCGACTCGCCGACTCCGCCGATATCGACCCGGCCGCGGTCCGACTCATCGAAAGGGCCGAGCAAGCGCCGCTGTCCGCTGTCCGCCGCACCCTGCGCGCTCTCGACATCGAACCGACGGCGCTACCGGACTTGCGAATAGCGCCGTGACTCGGCGACTGGAAGCCTGGCTGGACGGCGGCCACGTCGGGCAATTCATCATCGATGGCGACACCACATATTTCCGATACGACACGGATGCGCCTGACACCCCGATTTCGTTGTCCCTTCCCCGCACCGGCACAGCCACCAAACGGGCGGCCGCAAACTTTCTGGAGAACCTGCTCCCCGACCACGAACACACCCGTGTTCGTCTGGCAGCGACGTACGGCGCGCGCAGTACCGACACTGTTGAGTTATTGGAGAAGGCCGGCGGCGACATCGCCGGTGGCCTCGTCCTGGTCCCGGAAGGCACCGAACCCGTTTCTGCCGCCGCCGAACTCAACCCGGCGGTCGACCGCGACGTGGCCGACCGGATCCGGAGCATCAAACACGATCCCGACGCCTGGGCACCTCGCAATCTGCCGGCCCGCTTCTCCCTCGCCGGAACACAAGGCAAGTTCGCCATCGCGTCGGTCGACGGCGATTGGTACTGGTCCAATGCCTCCCTCCCGTCAACCCATATCGTCAAACCCGGTCGGCCGGACCTTCGGTGCGTCGAAGACGCCGAGGTCGCCGCACTCAGGCTGGCACGGGCGGCAGGCATCGGCGCACCTGCCGCGAACATCCTTCGCGTCGATGACCAGCATGCCTTCATAGTTGAACGCTTCGACCGCATCCGCGATCCAGGCGTCCCGATTCCGCGGCGTCTACATGCGGAGGATCTTGCCCAGGCCCGTGGGCTCAATCCGGACCGAAAGTACGGTGTCACCGCCAGGCAGGTCGTGGAATCGCTTCGCCCGGTGGACACCTCGGGCAAGCTGGTGCGGACCTTCTTGATGCAGCTGGCGTTCAACGCTCTCGTCGGAAATGCCGATGCCCACGCCAAAAACTACTCGATCCTGTTGCAGCAGAACACGATCAGCGTTGCGCCGATGTACGACGTTGTGCCGGTGGGACTTTATCCCAGCTACGACCAGAAACTGGCGATGCGGATCGGTGGAGCCAGGTTCGCCGCCGAGGTCACGATCCACCACTGGCGAAAGCTCGCCCGGACAAGCGGTCTCGATGAGAACGAGGTCACCGACGTGGTGGTGGGCGTCGCCACAAGGGTGCTCGAACACAACGACACGTCCTGGGACACTCTCGCCGACAATCAGCGCAACATTGTTCGCGACTCGATTGCACGCAATGCAGAACGACTGCGCGCAGACATGTGATGACACAGCGACCGCAGCTTCGATCCCGGTACCGCCGCACATCTGAAGTGAGAGGTCATCGAGGTGCTCAATGACCAGTGATCGGTTATCTCGAATTCCGGACTACGAGCAGGCTCATCGACGTCATGGACCCATGTACGTTGATGGTTGTCCGGATCGGACCCATCGGCACATCGGACTTGTCGATGACAGAGAATCTTCCGGGACTCCATAGTCCGTCGGTTCGCACCTGCTGGTCCGATCCGATTCCGATCTTGACCTTCGCCGTCGATACCTTCAACTCGATGTCGACCACTGGCCCCAGGAGTTGGGCCTGCGCGAAGTCCAGGTCGATGGTCGCCGTCGATCCGGTGAACAGCATGGCCAGATCGGGGGTCCACACCCCGACGCGTTTCACCTTTTTCATGTGGACGTTGTACTCGACCCGGTGATCTGCCGGAACAACAGAATCGCGGAGCGCACCTGGCGTCCCGCCTACTGCCGATATCGGAGCGCCGAACAGCGCAGTGGCGGCACCCGGGAGATCTTCGACGACCTCGAGGAGTTCACGACGCGTACGCGCTCGGTAGGCACGCCCTGAGCGTTCCTCGAACTCCGATACATCAAGGTAAGCATTTGCGAATGCTTCGCTGAGGATTCTGACTGCGCGTTCCCTTTCCGGATTACCCACCCGGAGTCGGTCGTCGGACCGATCACGAGAGTCGCTGTCAGCCATGCCGGTCACCCTAGCAACGCCGGACTATCGCGTGAAGTCCGGTTCTCCAGTGCCACAACCAAGGCACAGAGACCCCAGTTACCACTCCACATGCATGAATCCACCCCGTGTGCCGGCGGGGTGGATTCACACAATCGAGGGGTGTGTCAGGCGCGGACGGCGCGGACGCCCATCTTCTTCGTTTCGTAGATGCACAGGTCGTCGACCCAGAAGGTGCCGTTGAACACGACGAGGGTGCCGCGTTCGTCGGTTTCCACCGACAGGATCTCCACGGCCGAGCGGGCCAACTTGGCCAGCGGCGTGACCTGGCCGCGGAAGCTCCAGTCGAAGGACTGGTCGTGGGCGACCTGCTCGAAGTGGGTGGCACCGTCGGCGACACCGGCGAGCCGGGCAGCGGCACGAGCACACTGCTGCATCGCTTCCAGGCCGAGCGAGCCGGGCTGCACCGGGTCCTGGAAGAAGTGCGCCTTGAAGAACCAGGCCTCCGGGTGCACGTCGTAGATGGCGACGGCGCGGCCCAGACCGGCCTCGCCGGCACCCGGCCAGAACTTGACACGGTCGAGCACCTGTAGGCGTCCCTGATGCAGGTACGGCGCGCCGGACAGTTCCGGACCGAGGTACTCGACGTTCACCGGGGCCTCTGCGTTCAGCCCGTCGAGGGTGAACTGCGGCGACTTGAGACCCACCTGGTTCTCCATCGCCTCCGGCTTGAAGAAGCCGAACGCGGTGTTCATCGTCATGACCACTTCGTCGTTCTGGGTGCAGACGACGTCGAAGAAGCAGATCGTCGATCCGCCGCCCTCGGCGTAGCGTTCCATCGTCGTCGACACCCGCAAGGTGCCGACGAGGGCCGGGCGCAGCTGGGTGATGTTCTTGCCGTCGAGGTTGCGGAACAGCACGTCGTCGAGACGATTGGCGGCGAAGCCGTTGTACGAGGACAGCCAGCCGCACGGCTGCAGCAGGATTTCGATCAGCACCGACAGCGGCACGGCATCAGAGTGGGTGTCGGCCAGGTACCAGGCGTCGGCGGGCACGTCGTATTCGGCGACGCAGGTGCCGCCCTTGGTCGGCACCCCGGGCGGGCTGTCGACGCTGATGATCCGCGAGACGAAGTGGTACGGCTCATCGGGCAGACGCGGCGCGCGACGCGTGCCGTCGAACGGCTTGTACAGCTCACCGAACGCGTCCGAGGGCATGCCGCGACCACAGGCGAGCAGCGCACCGTAGTCGCCGCGAACGTCGGTGGTGCCTTCCAGGATGTGCACCGGGCCGGGGGCACCCGGGGGCATCGGCCAGTCCGGGACCAGCCGGATACCGAAGCGGCGGGCGTGGAACACCTTGAAACCGTCGCTGCGGCACAGCAATGCGGCGTACACCGTCGGGATGGGTCCGTCGACGATTTCTTCGATGAAGACCTCGTAGTCGAGGGTGTGGTCGGCGTCCGGGATGACCTGCCCGCGGCATACGAACCGGCTCATCTCGTCGGGCACCGGCTCGAAGCGCCAGCCGTCGTGTTCGATGGTGAAGCCGTAGGCGGCCATCGCGAACGACAGTGCTTGCGTGGCCGCATCGGCCATCAGGGTGCCGGGCATGCACGGGTCGTTCTTGAAATGCCCGTTGTAGAACCAGGAGTCGGCCGGCACGTGCGCGCGGGCGCGCAGGTAGCCGCGGCCCCACGGGCCGCCCTCCGGATCGAATTCGGCGATCTCGTCGAACAACCGCAGCTGGCCCTTGGGCAGCGACGGGGTGCGCGAATGCGCGGCGGCACGCTCGAAGCCCTCACCGAAGCAGGTGTAGGCGTGACCGTCGACGTAGGCCTCCAGGTCGGCGGCGCTGAAGGACCGCTTGGTGGTGACCTGCGGCGGTGTGTCGCGGCGAGCGCCCTCGCGGGGTGCGTCGTCGGCGGCATCCCAGAGCACACCGTCGGAGTCGGCGAGTTCGGCGTTGGAGAAGAACCCGGCCTGGCCGTTGCGGACCGAGATCATCAGGCGGTCGCCGATGTAGCAGTCGTAGTGGAAGAAGAACAGGCGGGTGTCGCCGGTCTTGGCATGGCCGTCGATGTGGATCTCGTAGTGCAGCGTCTCCCCGCCCTTGGGCAGCTCACCCATGAACGTCAGATCGCAGCCCAGCAGCCGGTACACACGTTCGCTGCGGTTGCTGAAGTCGGCGCCGAGCCACGAAGCGAGCAGCAGGTCGGCCTGCCCCGATTCGATGACCACACCCGGTGACATGCGTCCGTTGTGCATGTACCAGGCGTCGGGGTCGACGTCGGTTTCGGTGACGATGGTGCCGGTCTTCATGGTGCCCGGTTCACCGTCGATGCTCATCACCCGGTCGGCCAGCAGCAGCGGCGGTTCGGGCATCCGCACCAGCCGCTCGTACTGATCGTATTCGGCGAACTTCGGCCCCATGACCTCCGAGACATTGCCTCCGGCGAGGATTTCGAGTTGCGCGCGGGTCCACAGCGGAGCCGGTCCCGCGGCCGACGGAGCGGGGGCCGATTCCTCACGCACAGGAGGTGTCTGCGGCGGCACGAAAGCTGCGGCCGGCGCGGGCGTCGGCGGGGCCGCGATCGGGGCCGGCGCTGCCGGCGCGGCGACGACGGGTGCAGCGGCTGCCGGCGCGGAAACCACAGGTGTGGAGATCACTGGCGCGACGACGACCGCTGCGGCGGGCGGCGCAGCGGCAGGTGCCGATGGACCGGCCACAATACGTGCAGGCAGTTCACCGCGGCGGCGGGCAACCACCGCCAGCATCGCCTCACGTGTCTGCAGGAACGCGGCATGTGCCTGCGCCTGTCGTTCGACGAACGAGGTGTGCGCGGCACCGACCGAGTCGATGACGCCGAGCACCGCAGCGGACGGGTCACTGACCACCGCCGCGGGTACCTGGCCGGTGGGTGCGGCGGACGCGGCGGCGGGAACGCTCACGTACTCGGTCTGGGTGACCACGGTCTGCGGCAGGACCAGCGCGGGTGGGTACGACGGTGCCGGCGGCATGTGCTGTGCCGGGGCGGTGTCGGGTACGGGCATCAGGGAACTCACCTTCTGGTCTGCTGAAACAGCCACTGGTTCAATGATTTTCGGTGATATAACGGCCTGACCGTTGGGGCCGCCCGGAGCACTCGGGGCCGGCGGTACCACAGGACTGGCGGTCGCGGGGGTCGCGGTCGCGGAAGCTCCGGCAGCGGGGGTGATGTCGGGCCAGTGCCCGGCAAAGCTCAACGTGCGCACGGATTCTGACGATTCGCCGGACTGCTGGTCGCGTAGGTACTGGATGCGGGCGTCGAAGTTCTCGACGGCCACCGGCACCCCGTGCACCCACAGCTTGGACACGGTCTCGGCGAGTGCGCGCAGCCCACGCCGTTCCTGTGCGTCGAGGGCAACCGCCACGTGCGGCCGATCGCCGAGGATCTTGGGGATCGCGGCGGTCAGGATCCCGCGCGGGCCGTGCTCGACGAAGACGCGGACGCCGTCATCCCATGCCTGACGGATCGTGGCGGGGAAGTCGATCGGTTCGAGTGCCTGCCGGGTGATCGCGTCGGCCGCGGCCTCACGGGTCGGGGTGTACGCGCCGGTGACGCCGTTGCTGTAGAAGCGCACGCCCTGCACCGGGAAGGTCTCGCGGGAGTGGATGCGGTGCCACACGTCGGTGAACGGTGTCATCGCCTCGCAATGGATCACCATGTCCAGGCCGAGGTACATGTTGGGCGGGTTGCCGAGCGCCTCGATCACCCGTTTGCACGCCTGTGGGTCGCCACCGATCACACAATCGTCGGGTGCCTGCACAATCGTCATGTAGGCGCGAGGTTCTGCTGCGAGCGCCGCGTCGATCTGCTCGCGCGGTGCGCTGATCCGCCAGCACTCCCACTCGGTGGGCTTGCTGCCCTCGCCCCAGGCCTCGCCGGCGATGCGGCATTCACCGGTGATCTGCCGACCGTACATGCGTGAGTCGACGATCTCGGCAAGCATGGGCTGCAGGTCGCGCCACACCCCGAATGCCATCAGTGAATTGGTCTCGCCGGATGACAGACCGATCGCTGCCGTCGGTTGCAGGCCCAGCACGGTCCGCGAGAATTCGGCTTGGGTCTGGCATACGACCGCGCAGCCGGTCAGCTGGAAGTACGGATCCAGGCCGGTGATGTCGTCGCCGTACATCTCCGGAACCAGGTCGGCGCCGCCGGGAAACCGTTGTGCCAGTGCCTCGGCCACCTCGGGCCAGGCCAGCAGCAGTTCGCGGCCTGCTCCGGGATAGGCGGCGGCCGCACCGGTGAAGGTGAAGCCGATCTCGCCGCTGATCGGGGCGTCGGCGAACAGGATGCCGGGCCCGGCCGGTGCCGCACCGCGCGCGAGCTGGTCGGCGGCGCCGCGGCGCAAGGTGTCGAGGGTGGCCGGATTGTCGGCGACGAGCGCGCACCGTACCGGTCCGTCGCCGCCCTGCCGGCCGCTGCGTAGTGCGTCCAGCAGTTCGGCATCACTACCGGCGGAATATCGCTCGGTGATCGGCAGCAGTCCGGGTGACAGTGGCGCGGGAGCATCGGTGTCGACGCGCACGCCGATACTGTCGGTGCGGCCGCCGAGCGCGGATACCCGCACCTGGGCGGTGTTCTCGGCCGGCGCGGGTTGCGGACCGCTGGGCTCGACCCGGACTCGGGAACCGAGCGCCATGACCTGTGCGGCGATCTCGACGGCCGCCGATGCGGCGTGGGTACGTCCGAAGCGGCCCGCGGCGATCGCCGCCGAATCCGCGTCCGGAGTGCTGTCGGTGTCCGGGGTGCTGTCGGTGTCGAGGACTGCAAGGATCTGCTCCCCTGCGGCCTCGGCGTCGGCGCGCCGTTTGAGGACGAACACCACCGCGGCATCGCCGTGCTCGGTGGTGTCGCCGGTGACGGCATCGGCTGCCCGTCGGTGCGCCGGTTCACGGCACAGATCGACGGCGCCGGCGAGCACGGTATCGAGTTCTCCGGCGCGCAACGCGCGGGCGGCGATCTTCAGGGCGGTGATGCCCGACAGTTCCTCGCTGGACACGGTGAACCCGAACCCGCGGAAGTCACGCTGAGCGTGAATGCGGTTGGCGGGGATGTTGGGCATCGTGCCCACCACTCCGTCGGCGGTCAGTTGCGGCGCCGATTGGGTGTTGGCGGTCAGCCACGCCTCGTCGTCGGTGTGCAGGACCCGAAGGCGCTGGCGGCCGATCATCGCATCGCAGCCCATGCCGATGACGACGCCGGTGCGATCACGTTCGGTGCCGATCCCGTGCAGCGCCTGCGCGGCGGCGGCAAGGACCGTGGTCTGCTGGGCGAGGCTGCCCTTGAGTTCGCTGGGTGGGAAACCCAGGCCGGCCAGTTCGAGTCGCACATTGTCGAGCGCGGTCGGTTCGGCTTCGGGACCGAGTGCGCGCCTGCGGAATTCGTCGATGTCGGCGGTGTCGCCGGTGACCGCCCCCAGACCGCAGATGACGACGTCGCCGTCGTGCCGTGCGGGCGGCGTTGCCGGCGATTGCTGCTCGGCGGGTACGTAGTTCTGGACGATCAGGTGGGCGTTGTTGCCGCCGAACCCGAAGTTGCTGACCGCCGCCGTCTTGACGGCCGCGGCCCAGCGGGTGGGTTCGGTCACCAACGTGAACGGGGTGTCGGCCAGGGCCGGGGTCTGGGCGTCGCACAGCGACGGCGGTAACGTGCCCGCTTCCATCGCCGAGAGCACGTTGACCAGGCTCGCCGCCCCCGACACTGTGATCGTGTGTCCGAGGTTGCCTTTGAGGGCACCGAGTTTGAGAGGTGCGTCACCGTAGGCTTCGCGCAGGCTTTCCAGTTCGGTGGCATCACCCAAGACGGTGCCGGTGGCGTGGCAGTCGATGTAGTCGACATCGGCCGGATTCAGGCCCGCCTGGGCAAGCGCATCACGCATCGCGGCGGTCTGCCCGGACGCCGCCGGCGCCAGGATGCCGCTCTGGCGGCCGTCGTTGGACAACCCGACGCCTCGGATGACACCGAGAATGCGATCACCGTCGCGTTCGGCGTCGGCGAGCCGTTTGAGGGCGACTAGGGCGGCACCGGCGGACGGCACCAGGCCGTCGGCTTCGGCGTGGAACGGGCGGGAGCGGCCCGACGGGCTCAGTGCCCTCAGGGACGTGAACCCGAGATGCAGGAACAGATCGTCGGCGCCGTTGATACCTCCGGCGAGCATCAGGTCGGCGGCGCCGTCATGGAGGGCATCACAGGCCAGTTTGATCGCGTACAGCGACGACGCGCACGCGGCGTCGAGGGCGTAAGCCGGACCGTCGAGGCCCAGCGCCCCGGCGACCAGGTGCACCGGCAAGCCCGAGGAGAACCGGTTGCGGGGGTCGACGTACTCGCCGCCCGCCCAGACACTTTCGACGAACGCGGTGTTCATCGTCGACGGGTAGGACAGGTTGCCGACGATCAGACCGGTTCGCGTCGTTGCCTCATTGCCGGGCAGCGCCGTCCGCGCGCAGTGCGCCAGCCAACTCACCAGCGGATCGAGCCGATCGAAGTCCGGGATCCGTGCCGCGATATCGGTCAGGTCCAGCGCAGAGTCGTCCACGATGCCGCCGGTGGCCGAGGCGACCCGCAGGCCCGGTTTGTCGCTGGTCGCCAACGCCTGCGGGTCCACCCCGCGCCAGTGATCGCGCGGGGTGGGGGTCAGCAGGCTGCGGCCGGCCAGAGTGGCGTCGAACAGGTCACTCGGGGTCGATGCTCCGGGCAGCAGGCAACTGCGGCCGACGATCGCGATCGGCGCGAAATCGCTCACGCGGTGGCACCGTCTGCGTTACCGGCGACATAGAACTCGACACCTTCAAGTGACGCGATCGGTGCACCGTCGGTGGTCTCGAACACGATGTCGTAGTCGACACGCTTGTCGCCGAGCGGGAACGCCGCCAGACGGCACTGCACTTCACCTTCAGCGGGGAACGGCGCGGTGAACACCGCACGCCCCACGCTGACGGGGAGAACCAGCGGCATTCCCTGCGCCGAGGCCCACAGAATGCCCAGTTGCAGGGCGCCGTCGAGCGCGGCGGGATCGGTCGACCAGGCGCCGCCGGTCCAGCCGGCCTCACCCTTCACCTTGAGCAGGGCCGAACCGCCGGCCGCACCGAATGCGGTGAGCTGGTCGATCACCTGGAAAGCCGGTCCGTGAAACAGCGGTCCCGCGTACGCGTCTGCCACTCCGAACGGCCACGCTCGGTCACCGGCAGCCGATACCGACACCGGCAGATCAGTGGCCGACCCCGATTCGACTCGGGCACTGTAGCGGGTCCGGCCGCCGGCGTCGCGGATGCTGACCGCGTAGGCGGCGCCGTCCGCGACGACCTCGATGGTCAGCGCGTGCTGCTCCCCTGCCGGGAACGTCACTCCCGACAGCACGCGGAAGTCCCGGATCACCGGGGCGTCCGCGTTGGCCAGACCACGCACTGCACGCAGTACGGCATCGAGAACGAACACCACCGGGATGACGACGTTGCCGCGCACCTGATGGTCGGCGAGCACCGGCGCCGCCTCCACGGAGATGTCCCAGGCCAGGGTGGTCGACCGCAGCTGCGGTGCTGCCGGGGCGGCGACCACAACGGCGGTGGCCGATGCCCGTCCCAGGGCGTGCCGGGCGAAGAACTCGGCGCCCTCCCCGATCGGGATTACTCCGACGCCTGCCTCTGTGAAGCGGCTCTTGAGCGTCGCGTCGACCATGCCGCCGTCCCACGGACCCCAGCCGAACGCCCGGACCACGCAGTTGTCGCCGCGGCGACGGGCCTCGCGGGCCGCGATGGAGTCGAGTGCCGCGTTGGCGGAGGCGTAGGCGGCCTGTCCGGGGTTGCCGGCGCGGGCCGCAATGGATGAGAACAAGGCGATGAACCGCAGTTCGTCGGCCGAGGTGGCCGCCAGGAGGGTTTCGGCACCGATCAGTTTGGTGCGGAACACGCGCAGGAAGCCGTCGTCCTCGAGGTCTTCGAGACGGCGGTCCGCGAGGACTCCGGCGCCGTGGACGAGCCCCACGATCGGGCCGAGGGTGTGACGCACCTGCTCCAGCGAGGCGTACAGCGCATCCCGGTCGGTGGTGTCGGCGGCGAAGTACTGTGCCACCGTCCCTTGCCGCTGGGCGGTCGCGAGCGTCTCCCGAACTTCCCTCGCGGCAAGAAGCTTTTCGGCTGCGGCGCGGGCCTGCGGCAGGGTCAGGGACTCCCCGCGGGCGCGGGCCGAGGACGCGAGCGCGGTCGCGATCTCGGTTGCGGTGGTGCCGGCCGGCTCGTCCGCCGACTCCGGCGCCAGTGCGGTGCGACCGAGCAGAGCCAGCCGCAGACCGTGCCGTCTGGCCAGTGCCAGCGCCGAGCGTGCGGTCACGCCGCGGGCACCGCCGGTGACGACGACGACACCTTCGGCCGGGACGGGGATGGTCTCCCCGACCTCGGTGGCGTCGACCTCGTCGATGGCGACCAGGCGCGTGCCGTCGGCCCGCAGGGCCACCTCGACACCGCTGCCGCCGGCGAGGAGTTCGGCCGCGATCCGTTCGGGATCGAGGATTTCGATGTCGATGGCGCGCACTGATGCGTTGGGCCACTCCCAGCTCGCGGTCTTGACAAGGCTGGCGACGCCGGTCGGGACGTCGCCGCCGGCGAAGGTGCCGCCGGTGGCCTGGATGGTGACGAACACTCGTGATGCGGCGCTGCTCTTGGCGACAGCGCGGGCGGCATGGAAGGCGCGCACGTGCATGTCGACGCACTCGTCGGGGGTCCGGACGGTGCCGAGCGCGGCGAGGCTGATGACCGCGCCTGCCTCGTCGGGCACCTCGTCGACGGCCCTGGCCTTGATGCCGTGGGTGACGAGCACCCGTTCGAGGGCGTCGGCGAAGGCCGGGTCCTCACGGGTGATCAGTACGTCGCCGTCCTGTAGGCCACCCATGGCGAAACCGGCTGGCGGTACGACACGCAGCTGCGCTTCGGTACAGCTCAGACCGACGGTGGGTGTGGCGTCGAAATCGGCCGAATCAGATGCTGCGGCAACGGCTTTGGCCGTCGTAGCGCTGCCGCCGTCAAAACCCGCGATCGAGTTCACCACGTCTTGCAGGGTGCGCATCGACGCGAGCTCGGAACCGGGAATCTCCGGGGCACCCGGGTAGCGGGATTGCAGTGCCGAGAGGATCTCGACCTGCTTGATGGAGTCGATACCGAGCTCGGCCTCCATCTCCATCTCCAAGCCCAGCATGTCGGCGGGATAGCCGGTCTTCTCCGACACGATTTCCAGGACGACGTCGCTCGGCGACTGGGTCGGACCGGTCGGCTGTGCGGCGGCCGGCTGTGCTGCCGGGGCGGGGGTGGCGGGCGCGGCGAACGCCGCAACGGAGTTCACGACATCCTGCAGGGTGCGCATCGACGCCAGTTCGGAACCGGGAATCTCCGGGGCACCCGGGTACTGCGCCTGAAGCGCCGAGAGGATCTCGACCTGCTTGATGGAGTCGATACCGAGCTCGGCCTCCATCT
>NZ_JAGQTN010000088.1 GCF_020438995.1 Gordonia sp. (in: high G+C Gram-positive bacteria) | reverse complement strand
GGCGCCGCGGGGGCGGCGTCGCTGGTGGCCCCGGCGACGCCATGGACGTGGTCGCCCGCCTACTCGATACCCGGGACCGGTACCGGAAAAGACCCGCGCACGGTGTGGGATCCCGAGGCCGACGAGGTCATCGCCAGGCTGTTCCGCAACCCCGGACAGGTGCAGCGGGTCAACAACCTGCTCAAAGGCTGGACCAAGAACTCTCAGCCGCTGCCTGCCGGCCTGCCGAACGAACTGCGCGACTTCATCGAACACGCACGCAGGCTGCCGGCATGGACCGACTGGGACCGGCTCGACGCCGCGGTCCGCTTCAACCAGAAACGCGGCCTCTATCTCGGCGTCATCTACGGCTTTGCCAGCGGCATGATGAGCACGGTGATCCCGCGGGAGGCGCGTGCCGTCTATTACTCCAAGGGCGGCTGGGACCTCAAGGACCGCATCTCCAAGACCGCCAAGTTCGGGTACGACGTGGGTGCGCTCAACGCCTTCCGGCCGGGCGGCGAGATGATCGTCACCTGCGTCAAGACGCGCATGGCGCACGCCGGTGTCCGGCATCTGCTGCCGCAATCGGGGCACTGGCAGGCCGTGGCACCCGAGTCCAAGCCGATCAGTCAGGCCGACATCATGGTCACCTGGCACAGCCTGCCCACCACCGTCATGCGCAACCTGCGTAAATGGCGGGTACCGATGGAGAACTACGAGGGTAACGGCCTGCTGCATTCCTGGCAGGTCACCGCTTCGCTCCTCGGCGTCCACGACGAGTACATCCCCAACTCGTGGGGTCACGCCGAATCGCAGGCACGTCAGGTGCTCGACCCGATCCTCGCGCCCACCCCCGAGGGACGCAGGCTCGCCAACGAGCTGCTGAATCTGGGTGTCAATCTTGACCTGACATTGCTGTCCCGCGGCGTTCTCGGTGCCCTGACCCGCTACGTCCTCGGCGACAAGATGGCCAACTGGTACCACATTCCCCGCGAGCCGGTCTGGAGTCCGCTGCTGGAAACCGCGTGGGTGCCGTTCGTCGGGATGCGCGAAGGGTTGCTGGGTGTGGGAGTGCCCAAGGAGACGTACTGGATGTTCGACGAATTGCTGCGCCAGTTCGTGCTGCTCTACATGTCGGAGCTGCGCATGCCGATCAGCATTCAGATCCCGACGTTCAACAACCCGAAGTACAAATAGACCCCGAGTTCGGTCACGCCCGGCAGGTTCGTTCGGCCGGACGACCCGCCAACTCGGACAAACCGCCCCCGACCTGAAAAGATCAGCGCATGGAACTGCTGATCCTGGTCCTCGTCGGGGCCATCATCGTCACGTCGTTCGCCGACAAACGAGGCATGCAACCCGCGCTCATCATCATCCTCGTCGGTCTGGGTGTCTCGTTCATCCCCGGAGTTCCGCACGTCGAACTCGAATCGGAGATCCTGCTGACGGTGGTGCTGCCACCGCTGCTGTACTCGGCCGCACTCGGGTTCTCCTTCGCCAACTTCGTGCGCAACATCCGGCCCATCCTCGGCCTCGGGGTGGCGATGGTGGTCATCACCGCCTTCGCGGTCGGCTGGGTCACGTCGACGGTGTTACCCGAATTCACCTTTACCCTCGCCCTGCTGCTCGGTGCGATCGTCGCCCCGCCCGATGCGGTGACGGCCGTCGCGATCGGCCACAAACTCGGTCTGCCCAAACGCCTCATGTCGATCCTCACCGGAGAATCGCTGGTCAACGACGCCGCAGCACTGTC